>JAYTWO010000571.1:0-2965 GCA_043743415.1 Planctomycetota bacterium | reverse complement strand
GTGGGGTTCAGCCCGTTGGTATATTGAGGGGAGAACGGTGGGGATTCCGATTCAGTGGGTGGACTGATGCGAAGTGGCCCGTGCGTACCTCTTGTTCCTCCGTCACCCAGACATCCAAAGCGATGTCTGGGCCACCCTGCCACTCTGGGTGTGTTTTCTCAAATCATACAGCTCAACGAGTAGCCACAGATGTCCCGTTCAGATGTGACACTGATTTCCACGACAGGTGAAGTCACCATGAATGCACATGCAAAGCATCGTTCTTTGGCGAGTCTGCAGATGAGTCGCAATCTATTCCTGAGTCTCGTCCTCGTCCTGGCCTGTGCTCTCATGGGGTACGCCGAAGACGTGGATTCCATGGCTGAATATCAACCCGACAGGATCATCATCCCCGGGGGCCTCGGTGGTGATATAAGGATTGCTCCTTATACGATTGTCCCCTCTCACTATGGTTACGGTATCTTGGAACAGTCGTTGCGAGATAACGAGCAATGTGCAAAAATTAAGTTCTGGGTTGATTCGCCATACATCGCGGCCTCAGTCCAGAAATTGAACGTAGTCTCATTTTCTAATCACAGTTGGCTTCGACAGCGTCAGCTCGATGGATGCGGGAATAGTATCGGTCCATTTTATCGAAAGGAAATCATTCCAATCTGCGGAGCACTTTACCGAGTCGCAAACATTCAACCGAGCGATGAAGGGGCTTATGTTGCCTTGGATAAGCTCGCAAAGTCAGAGTGGCCAGCGGGGATATCTCTGGACCCCTTTGCATATGCGATCACGCCTGGGTCAGCAATAGGAATGCGAAATGTGTGCCGCACCGCTCCCATCGCTGTGACCTACGACTCTTCTGCGAAGCACTTTACATTAAAACTCTCCAGCGACACGTTACAGCTCTACCACCCCGAAAGGCCGCAGTTTGAGACTGTCGATCTCGTGGTCGATAGTCTCATCACCTTTCAGATTATGGTGGGTAATGAACCCGTCTCATTTCGCGTTGTGAGCATCGTGCCACCGAACCCTGACAAACACATTCCCGGCTGGGTCGAGGTCCGCAGAATCTGGCCCCGTGTCACTCCATTTGGCACTGTGGAGAAGTAGACGTGCAGGAATAAAGGTGTCAGAAAGGTGTCAGAAAGGTGAATAAAGGTGTCAGGAGGTGAATAAAGGTGTCAGGAACCGGGCAGTGAATAACGGTGTCAGGAACCGTTGATTGCCAGTTCTCCGTGTTTACCTTGATACGGTTCCTGGCAGGGTGGCCCAGACGTGGCTTTGAACTTCTGGGTGACGCAGGAACAAGAGGGATAGTAGGGGTGAGCTGCCTTCCTTCACCTCTTGTGGCTCTGCCACCCAGACATCCAAAGCGACCTAACCGCGGGTCGGGTTGTACGGTCTAAGGCTTTGCGAAAAGCCGTGGTCTTCTCGCCGTTTGTCACGCACTTCGAGGACTCAGGGCGTGCCACCCGTCCGCACGACGTTGAACGAACTGCTCTTCCACGGGACAATACCCCGATGCTCTCCACCTCTCCGCCCATTCTGCCCCACCCCGGTCCCATCTTCTACGGCCCGTTGCGTCTCCCCTCGCGCTACCTGCTCTCTCCGCTGGCGGGGTATACCAATCTCTCCTTCCGGCGGGTCTGTCGCGAACTGGGTGGTGTCGGCCTGGGCACGACCGACCTCGTCAGCGCTCGGGCGCTCATCGAGCACAGCTGGAAGTCGCTGCAACTGATCGAGACCTGCCCCGAAGACCGACCGTTCTCGGTGCAGATCTTTGGCGGCGATCCGGCGATGATGAAGGACGCGGCGCAGTACCTTGAGGAGTACGGCGTCGATTCGATCGACATCAACATGGGTTGCCCGGTGGCTCGCATCACAGCCAGCGGTGGTGGCTCCGCGATGCTGTGTAAGGCCAACGAAACGAATCATCTGGTGCAGACTGTGGTCGAGGCGGTTCGCGTCCCGGTCACGGTCAAGATGCGGCTGGGGTGGGACGAGACGCAGATCACCGCGCCGCAGTTCGCCCGCGAGTTCGAACAGATTGGCGTGGCCGCCATCGCGATTCACGGTCGCACGCGGAAACAGGGATTCACCGGGTCGGTCAGCCTGGACGGCATTCGGCAAGTCGTCGAGGCCGTCGTGCGCATCCCGGTCGTGGGCAACGGTGACATCCGCACGATCGAGGACGCCGCTCGCATGTTTGAGGTCACCGGCTGCCAAGCCATCTCGATCGGTCGGGGGGCACTGGCCAACCCGTGGATCTTCCGGCAACTCGTCGAGTGGGAGGCCACCGGCCAATGCTCGCCTCCCGGCAGCTTCGATGATCGACTCCATCTCTTGCGAAGGCAGTTCGCCTACTTCGAAGAGCAACAGGGTACCGACCGGGGCATCCGCCTGTTCCGCAAGATGGCGCACTGGTATCTGAAGGCCATGCGCGTCTCGTCCGACCTCCGCAATGAGTACCAGGCGGCCATCACTCCCCAGGAAATGGAGACGGCCTTGTCACGGATCGCCGAAGCCGGGCCCAAGGGCATGAGCCGCGACGGCCTCCTGCCAGACCTGCATGTGCCAGTCCCCAATGGGCCGGTGGAGCGGTGGTAACGTTGGAGTTCCGCCACTAGTGCCCCGTCAAGGCTAGATATTGGGGTTGAATGGTTGAGCTAAAGTCGACGAACCTTCCGCTTACAAGGAGGTTCCCATGACGAAGAAGTACATCGTGCGGTTGACTGATGCGGAGCGTCGGGCGTGTGAGGCTGTGGTGAGTGAGTTGAAGGGGGCCTTGCAGAAGGCTCGGCGGGCGCGGATTCTGTTGAAGGCGGATGCGGACGGTCCGGCGTGGACGGATGAGAAGATCTGTGAGGCGTTCGGTTGTCGCGTGCAGACGGTAGAGGGGATTCGCAAGCGGTTCGTGACCGAGAGCTTTGAGATCGCACTGAACGGCAAGCAGCGCGAGTCGCCACCGACAGCA
>JAYTWO010000570.1:0-15823 GCA_043743415.1 Planctomycetota bacterium | reverse complement strand
GTGCGCGGCGTGGGCGAGAAGAAGTGCGCGGACTTCGGCGAGATGTTCATCGAGGCGATCACGACCTACTGCGAGGAACACGAAGTCGAGCCGGACATCGTGTCCGAGTCACCCACCCCCGTGCGAAGCCCGACTCCCTCGCGCGAGGCTCCCAGCGGGTCGGCTCTCAAGGTGTTCCCGATGTTCGAGGCGGGGGTCAGCATCGCCGATGTCGTCGAGAAGACGGGCCGCGCGCTGTCGACGGTGCAGGGCTACCTGGGTGAGTATCTGCGAGCCAAGAAGATCACCGACCCGACGCCCTGGGTGGATGCCGCGACCACTGCCCGCATTCTCTCCGCCTGCGAAGAGATCGGCTCCTCCGACCGGCTGATGCCCATCTTCGAGCACCTCGGCGGGGCCGTGACCTATGAGACCCTGCGGATTGTTGTCACTTGCCACCGCAACGGGATGACCGAAACCGAGTAATTCACAAATCGGGGGGGCGCTGACTTCAGGATTACTCCAACCCCCAATCCTCCTGCCCCGGCTGGTTCAATTGGTCGTGATTCGTCATGTCAAAGTGCAGCGGGGTGATCGTCACGAAGCGCTGCTTTAACTCGGCGACATCGGTGCCGGGGTCGAGGGCGTGGTTGCGGAGGGGGTCGAGGCCGCTCCAGTAGTAGGGACGCCCGCGCGGGTCGATCCGCTTCTCGATCGTGTCATCGTGCCGCTTGACCCCCATGGAGGCGAACTTCACCCCCAGCGGCGGCTCCTCGCTCGTCGGCGGGAAGTTGATGTTCCACAGCTGACCCGGCTGGGGGTAGTCGGCGAGTAAGCGGCGGATGAGGGGCAGCACCGAGCGGGCGGCCTGCGGGTAGTCGGAGGGGCACTTGGTGCTTTGCTGGATCGAGACTGCGATCGATGTGATGCCAAAGAACGCCCCCTCAATCGCCGCTGCGACGGTGCCGGAGTAGAGGACGTTGATCCCGATGTTGGCTCCGGAGTTGATTCCGCTGACGATCAGATCGGGGCGGCCTTGGCAGAACTCCAACACGCCCAGTTTGGTGCAGTCCGCCGGGCTGCCATCGACGGCCCAGCCGTAGTGCTGCCCATGCTCGTGGATCTCCTTGACCATGATCGGGTGCAGGTAGGTAATCCCATGCCCGACCCCGCTCTGCTCGGTGAGCGGCGCGACAGTCGTGACCTCTCCCAGCTCGGTGAGGACTTCCCGCAAGGCCCGCAGGCCGGGGGCGTGAATGCCATCGTCGTTGACCAGCAGAATCCGCACAGTGTTCTCGTTGAAATGGTGAGTGAGACTCAAGCCCAGGGGTTGCAACCCCTGGGCGTTTAGTATCAGTGTAGAGCAGACTACACGACCTTAACCCCGGCCTTCTCCTCGGCGGCACTGCGCCGCAGATAGAACGGTTCCAGGCTCCAGCAATCGACGGTCCGCCCCTCGCGAAGTTGCCGCGTCCCGATCGTCGCCACATGCCGGGCCTGCGGGGCATCGTACTCGACTGGCAGGCAGGCTGCCTCTGGAAACAGCGACCCGCGTAACCGCGAAAGCCCCGGCCCGACCACCCGCAATTGTGGCCTGCGTGCGGCGGCCCAGGCTTCGGCGGGTTCAATGGTGATTTCCCCGACTCGCTCCCAGCGGTCGGTAGCGCGGCGGTACTCGCCGACGAAGAGTTCTCCACGCTGGGCGAGGTCGATCACGGCGACCTCGTTCACGTCAGCAGGGACGCCGGTGGCGACAGCCTCGAACGTATCGACCGGTGTGAGCTGGCAGCCGGTGGCATACGCGAACGTCTTCGCGCACACGACGCCGACCCGCAGCCCGGTGAAACTCCCCGGCCCAACGCTGATAGCGATCGCCTGGCACTGATCGGGACTCGAACCACATTCCACAAACAGATTCGCCAACTCGGCGACCAACGTCCGCGCATGCCGCCGTCCAGCCTGAGCGAGTTGCCGTTCGGCCAGCAGCACCCCGTCACGCATGAGGGCGATGCTGCCAGCCATTCCAGAGGTGTCGATAGCGAGTCGCATGGGGGAGTGTGGTTACCAGTAGGATGGGCAATCTTGCCCGTCCCCGCATGGGGTGGATCGTGCGAATTGAGAGTAGGCGTCGACCGGAATTGCGAGCAATATGTCGGTGAGCGCTCGGTGCTGCACTGGCTGCAAGGGGAACGTTGCTGCCGAAGGGGACGGGCAGGATTGCCCATCCTACGGTGCTACGGCGACTGCAACACGGCGGCTCGCAGTGTGTTCTGCAACAGCATGGCAATCGTCATCGGGCCCACGCCGCCGGGGACAGGGGTGATTGCTCCGGCGACCTCTTTGACGGTTTCGAACTCGACATCACCGACGAGCTTGTCGCCCACGCGGTTGATCCCGACATCGATCACCGTCGCTCCCGGCTTGACCATGTCTGCGGTCACAAAGTTCGGCTTGCCGATCGCCGCGACAATGATGTCGGCCTGCCGCACGATCTCGGCCAGGTTATTGGTGCGGCTGTGACAGATCGTCACCGTCGCGTCGGCAGCCCTACCCTTCTGAATGAGCAGCATCGCCATCGGCTTGCCCACGATCTCGCTACGTCCCAGGACCACCGCGTGCTGGCCCGCAGTCTCAATGTTGGCATGGATGAGTAGCTGCTGGCAACCGCTCGGCGTACACGGCAAGAACCGAGGCCGCCCCTGCACCATCAGGCCGACATTCTCCGCATGGAAGCAGTCGACATCCTTGAGCGGCGTCACCGCGTCGAGGACTCGTTGCTCGTCAATCTGCTTTGGCAGCGGCAACTGGACCAGAATCCCATGCGTGCCCGGATCGGTGTTCAACAGACTCACCAGCGCGAGCAACTGCTCGGTCGTCGTACTCGCATCGAGCCGGTGCAGCGTACTCCTAATCCCCGCCTTCTCACAGGCCGTCTGCTTGTTACGCACATACACCGCACTGGCCGGGTCTTCACCGACCAGCACAGCTGCCAAGTGCGGCACGACGCCGGTCCTCTGTGTGAAGACAGAAGTCTCAGCGGCGAGCTGCAAACGAATTTCAGCGGCGACAGCCTTGCCATCGATCAAACGGGCGGACATGAGAGCGGGGTTGCCTGAAAGTGTGGTGTGTATCAGCCCCAACTGTAACGGGAGCGAGACGAGCCGTCTCCGATCGTAGCAGAATTCGTTAGAATTCTGCCGAGATGCTTCATGCTTGGATCGGGGACGGCAGAAGTCTGACGACTTCTGCTACGGTGCCATTTTTCCAAACACGCCGTACACTCTAGCGATCCGCCGAACGGAATCGGCATCACCGTGCGCTCGAACACCACTACTCAGGCTTCTTCAGAGCCTTTTTCGTGCTGACGAACAGCGTCTTGCCTTCATCACGCAATTCATAGTCGAGTACATCCGCACGCTGCCCAGCTCCGTCGAGCACTTTGCGGAGGGCATCACTGAGCTTGGCGTCTTTGATCACCAAGTTGACCGAAATATTCTTCGTAATGCCTTCCATCTTGAGGGCGTCTCCATCGATCATCAGCTTCAGATCAGACAACTCCGCGATCTCGGTCAGCGCCTCCTGAAGCGGCGTCCGCTGGAAGGTCAGTGACACAATTTTGTCCAACCCGGTCGGCTCCGCGAGTTCGATTTGACCTGCCGCACCCGGATTGGCGATCACGAGTTCGGGCAACGTGATCCCGCCCGCCAGGCAGGCCACACAGAATCCCCACAGATAGATTGACTTCATCGGGATGCCTTAAAAGTTGGAGACGGGGACCAGCGACATCGGTCTGGAATTCAATGCCACCGTTGCCTGAACAAGGGTAACCACACTCACCGACAGGAGGTTCGACGCATTCTTCGACCAGTGGCGACAAAAGGGCGAAAGCCTGCCCTGTGAGTAGAAGTCCAGACTCTCAATGTAGCGGGTACACGAGGGACCGTCAGCCATCGCGGAATTCGTCGCAAAATTCGTCAGAATTCTGGAGTGACGGTTCATTTGTCGCAGGGACGGCAGAAGTCTGACGACTTCTGCTACGATAGCATTTTGGAGATCACGTCGTCAGACGATGCCGGATCACGTCCTCGAAAAACTTCTGGGCGACGTTCATACTGGTGGCTTTTATGATGTAGATCAGTTGTTTCTCGCCCTGATCCCATTCGCCATGAACCAGTTCTCCGTCGATGATCAGGATTTCTCGGAGCCGAACGGGGCTATTCTCTCCGAGGAGGATCGGAGATTCATCGGAGCCACACTTCTCACTCACAATCAGATTTACCAATGGTCCTGTAATGTTTAAATCGGAATCAGATGAATTTCGAAAGTGCTTTCCGGCGAAGAATACATATTGATACTGACGATGGCCTATTCTCGCGGTGAGGCGAAAGCACCAAGTCTGGGGAGTGCGAGGCTCGGAACGAAGTGACTCCCAAGTGGACTGGGGAGGGATGTCGTAGTCGAACATAGAGAATTCGAAGTCGCTGCCTCTCCGGTTGAGCAGAGTCACGCAACGTCGAAATGCTTCTCGCAGGTCGCGGACCTGAGCCAGCCACCGGGTGTATTCCAACTTCAAGCGATCGTCGATCTTTTGTTCCGACTCGGAGAGGAGCGATGTTGCCCAGTCCAGAGCTGCATCGTCCTCGCGAATCACGTTCAAGTAGGTCTGCGAGGTCCGAATCGCTTCCGTCGTGACCATCTCCAGTAAGGAGTCGAATCGCTTCTCGTCGGCTTCAGTCAAAGCGTCGTAATACTCAACCTGTCGTGAGAATGGAATGATCGCCGGTGTGAATTGATGATGCAGCAGGATGAAATCTTGCCACAAACGAGACATACGCCCGTTTCCATCTTCGAACGGATGAATTCGGGCGATCGCCCAATGGCACCAGGTCGCAAGAACCAGCGGGTCGACTGTCGAGTCGACAAGGGCTGCAAAGACCTGTTTCATGAATATTGCTGGCTCAGCGGGTGGCTGATACTTGGCCCCCCGAATCATGATCCGATCCTGTCGATAGCGACCGGCTATGTCGTCTCGCAAATCTGTAAACAACACCTTGTGAATTTCAAGGAAGCGATTCTCGTCCTCATAGCCTTCCTTTTGATCCATACAGTTTTGAACATGAGCGATCGCCTTACCTAAGTTTAGCACTTCCAACGATTCTCGCTTCCGCCCAACATCAGTGACTTGTCCTGCCACCAGAACTTGCCCCGTTTCGCGACGGGTAAATGTGTTCCCCTCGATGGCATTACTCTGGTGAACTCGATCCCATGTCAGCTGAGTGACGATCCGTGACACAAGAGTCTGAGACAACGGCCTCGCAGAGTCGATCTCCGCACGGAGATCCCCTAAGTCCTTTCGCAGTTCGCGAAAGACTCCACTGGTGATCAATTGTTCTGGAAGCACGAGGTCCATCGACCGTTTCCTCAAATATCTGCTGTGAGTGCAATCAAGGCCACGTCGCCGCGGGGGCGAATTCAGAAGTGAGATCGAACTGAGCCATGATGCCGGGAATCATACATCGTCTCCACGAGACGCACACTGCGTTCCACTTCGAAGACGATGCGCAGCGGCGCGGCGGTGGGCGGCGCTCGGGAACGGAATGAATTCCGTTCTACGGCAAGATCGGGCCGCTTTGCGATTGAGAGCGGAAGTTCTCGCCTCGGCTGCGGAGGCCCTGTTCGTCGAGTTCCTGGAGCGGGTTTCTGGGGGTCAGGAGATAGGTATAGTCGCGGTGGTCGCGGACTCGAAACGGCAGGAAGTTGTCGGTGATGAAGTCGAGCGGAGGGATTTGATACCAGGGAGCTTTGGTGGGTTGCTGAACGACCATCGTCTCGTAGCCGGGCAGCGAGACCTTGAACTCGTTGTCGCCGTAGTAAGTAAAGTTCTTCGACACCGGAGACAGCCCGAGTCGCTCGCCGTTCATCTCGACGAGAGCACCGGGCGGCTGGGTGCGGACGGTGATGCGGCGGCTCATGCACCCCGATTGAGTCAGGGCGACCAGCGACAGGAGCAGGCCAGAGGCAACAAACCGCTTCACAGGAATGGACCGCCACGCAGGGAGACCGGAAACAAGCCCCCGCCGAACCCGGGGCTCACGAGACGGACCATATCGGCTTCCTGCAGATCGACCAAGAGGAGTTTTTTGGAGGGAGGGCGTTGAGGGTTTAGGGTTGAGTGATCGGAGGATATGCTCGGGGGAGGAAGTGCGGTGCAAAATGCCAAGTGATCGAACGGAGCCACTTTGCACTTTGCACGATCTCCCCACTCCCTCACCCCACCTCTCCACATCCCCCCATGGCTCTCATCGACGAAGACTATCTTCGCATCTCCCTCCGCTCACAGGCGTTCCGGATTAGCTTTGAGGAGCCATTCCGGGCTGTGTTTGGCTTGGCGCTGATCGGGGCCGAATGCTGGTTCCTGGTCAATGGGGTGACGCAGTACATGATCCTGGGGCTGGTCGTTCCGGTCGCGACGGGGGGCATGTCGGCCATCGGGATCGAGCTGTTGCGTCGTCGGTATCTGTTCACCATCGGTCCCGAGGGACTCACCTGCTATAACTTCTGGGGGTTCCGGAAGACGATCCCCTGGCTGACCATCCATCGGGTGCGCAAGTTCCAGCTGTTCGGCCTGGCCTATTTGCGAATCGAGGCGGACCACCTGGGGAGCGACATCTGGTTGCCGCTGTTTGTTGAGCGGCACGATTTGTTCGTGGATCTGGTCGGTGCGCATGTGGATGAGCATCATCCGTTGGCCGTGCAACTGAGACTGGCGAGTGAGTGGTGAGTGGGAGGGACAACGGAAAGACAACGCCCCCACTGAACGCCACTGAGCCCCCACTCCCAATGCAAGATGAGAATTGACCACTCCCCACTCACCGGACCTCTTCCCGATGCTGATAAATCGTGACGACAGTGCATTCCCGCCGGACCTGGACGAAGCGCTCAACCCGCTCTCGATCCACGACCACTTCATGCGGAGGGCGATCGAACTGGGGATGATGGCCTATGACCAGGAGGAGGTTCCGGTGGGGGCGGTCGTCGTCTGCGAGGGACGAATCATCGGGGAAGGGTACAACCAGCGCGAGACCCTCAAAGACCCCACCGCCCACGCCGAGATGCTGGCCATTACCCAGGCGGCCACCGAGTTGGCCTCGTGGCGGCTGCTGGGGTGTACGCTGTACGTGACGCTCGAACCGTGTCCGATGTGTGCCGGAGCGATCGTGCAGGCCCGCATCCCGACCGTGGTCTACGGCACCACCGACCCCAAGGGCGGGGCCTGCCACACGCTGTATTCCATCACCGATGATGCCCGGCTCAACCACCGCTGCCAGGTTCTCGGCGGGGTGATGCAGGGGGATTGCCAGTTGATGTTGCAGCAGTTCTTTGCGGATCAGCGGGCGAAGGGGAAGAAATAGCGCGGGCGATCACTTCGAGGCGTGCTTCTTCGCGTATGCCGCGACATCTTGGGCCGCTTTCGTCTCCAGACCCGGTGCATTGAGGAACCCCAGATCGCGGAACCACTCGATATACCGCTCCTGCCAGGTGCCAAAAGGGATGCCATCGCGGGGGCTGATCGAGCCGCCGTGGGTGCCTCGGCCGTAGATGTGCATCTCCAGGTTGGGCACGCCTCGCTTGAGCATCGGCGTGAAGTATTCGGTGGCCCAGCAGTCCGATGGGGGCTGGGGCTGGTTATGGGCCGACCAGAGCGACGCCTTCGGCACGGGACTGGCTCTCTACGCGCTGGCCGAAGGGGGCGTCCCCAGTTCGCATCCGGCCAGCGAGCGGGCATGGAAATTCCTGATCGAAATGCAGACCGACGCGGGCTCCTGGATCGTCCACGGCACGAAGACCGCCAACAAGGACAAACCCCATGCGATGAGCAGTTTTGGGGGATCCACGTGGGCCTTGATCGGCCTGAGCCAGTCGCCCCCGCTACGGTCCAGCCGTAACGCCACTCCCCAGTCAGGTCGCACGTCGCTCAGCTGAGCAGCCTCCCCACCATCTCCAGCAGTCCCCCCGATTCGGTCGCTGGCTTCGCTGGGGACGAGTATTGGCCGGTCACTTCTGGGTGCATGCCTTTGACCAGATTCCGCACCTCCATCATCGCGGATGAGCGGCGACCAGGGCTGCGTTCCAGGCCGGTCAGTTCGCCCTTGTCGATCCAGACGAGTTGGCACGCCATACAGGAATCGATGATCGCCCGACCCGCTCCATAGTACGGGTGGACCTCCATCGATTCGTGGCAGCGGGGGCAGGCGAGCTTCCGTTCCAGTTCGATCGGATGCGGCTGAGCGACGGCGATGTCCGGGCCGGTATAGGCTGCGCGGCGGTCCTCGACGACCTGGCGGAATTGAATGCTGGACAGCAGCAACCCGCGACAGTTCGGACAGTGGCACGCCGGAGTTTCATCAATCAGCGAGGCTTCCAGTTCGGCATCACACACCGGGCACTGCACCCCCAGCGGAGCCGCCAGCGGCAGCACCCGGTCGACCACCTCCGTCACATCGGGAGCCGACTGCACCGTGTGGCAAAACGGACAGACCATCCGCATCGGACCAGCCGACATCGTGAGCGGGGCAGCACAGTTCTGGCAGTTCATGGGCGTGGCCGGGGGGGACGGGGGCGGCACTGTCGAGACACAGCAGGCCGTGCCTGAACCCTAGCTTAGGACTCTCCCGCCGGGGGACTAAAACCGGACAGAGTGATTCGATTCCGAGAGGGTCGATCGCGGGAAGCCCTCGTCCTGACGAACTTGGCGACGGGCGATTTACGGCACCCGGTGTTTGGCCGAGTGCAGCAGCACGATCAACGGCTGGCGATTGCGGGTTGCCAGAGCGGCGGAGAGGCGGGCGGTGAGGGGGTCGAGCTGGCCGTTTTTTAATGTGGCAACGATGGTCAGGGAGGTCTCGGTGCTTTGCCGACCGCGGAAGGCTTGCTGCACGTTGATCGGCTCGCGACGCGCTCCGATGGCCATGATGCGGAACGGGCCGATGATTTCGGGCGGTGGGCCGTCATTCGGGTTTTTGGCTCCGGTGCCTGCGGGGTTGTTATCCGGCAGTGACGGGGGAGGTACCTCGAACGAGACCAGATCGTTGGGATTGATCTGCTCCGCGACCACGGAACGCGGATCGATCGTCACCCAGAACGCCACCTCGTTCTCTTGCAGCGTCTTGGCCAGATGCTGCTGAGCCGGAGCAGCCAAGTCCATCTCCAGGATGATTTCCCCACCGAGAAAAATCCGGTTCGCCCGCTGGCCGACCACGGCTTCCTTCGCCGACCACTGTGGGGCCACCGTGTCCAGATTCCCTGCCGCACTTCCGGGGAGATCGATCCGCTGCATGTGCTCATTCAGGATCACATCGCCGACATTCAATTTGACCTCGGGCTTGATCGAGATGAACGACATCTTGACGGATGTGTTCGAAGCATTCTGCAAATACAGCCAGTTGCAGACCGCCCCCGCCAAGCCGAGGATCGCTGCAATCAGCAGACCGGTGAAGCCCTTCATGGAGCGTGACTTTCTCTCGCAGCGGACCGGGGCCACTTCTCGCGCGGCTGGGCAAACCAGACCGTGTGCCCCTCCGCCCCATCGGACACGATGAACCCCCAGCATATCAAACGCCGCCCCGCGACGGCACCGGAGCCGGTGGCGTCGACGGGACTCTGCTCCTTCTGCTCCCTCTCCCCCACTGTCGGCTCGGCTGGCGGTGAGGACTCCATTGTGGGGGAGAGGGCCGGGGTGAGGGGGCCACCCATTGATGTCGACACCCGGATGCCCACCCGTCCGGTCGGTTGCGTGAGTGGGAACAGCTGCGCTGAGGGCCACGGCAGATCGGGGGGGCCGGGGAGTGGCTCTGTTCCCGTCAGCGAGTCGAGCAGTTGCTGCTCCTCTGGCGAGACCGCCAGCGACAACACCCACTCGTCGGCAGAGGCCAGCACTTCCCGGCAGCGTTGATCGAGGGCCGCCAATGCCTGGACCGAGTCCCCCTCCACATGCTGCCGGGTCAGCACCATGCCGAACTTCTCGATCGGCAGCTTCAATTGGAGTTCCGGCGTCTCCGGCAACGGGGATGTGGCCCCCGCCAGCGGCGATCCCAGCGGGGCCGCCTCCACTCGCCCCCGCTGACGAGCCACCTGCCACGCCAGCCCCAGCAACCCCCCGGCGACCGCCACGATCACCAGCAGATCAAACACCCGCCGTGGGGGCGAGGCTGAGGTCACGAGTGGTGGTGGAGAGATCATTCAGTGGCCAGTGAACGGCAGTGACTCATCGGATGTGACTCATGCGGGTGGTCCGTTCCCATCCCGGAGAGATCATAGCGCGGCACAGCCGCAACCGAAGGGGAAGCAGTCAGCCATCAGCAGTCAGCCAGAAACCACTCCTCGTCGAGGCGGTCTCTGCACCCTGAAGGGGTGAAACATCACAGCCCAGGGTCGCGACCACCGGTCACGCACCCTGGGTCCGGTCGCTCGCGGGGGACGAACCCTGAAGGGGTTCCACACAGGGTCACGCGGGTGTACAACCCCTTCAGGGCAGGGCTTCCCTAGTCCACGTTTCCCAGGGTGCGCTCCTGCGTCGCGACCCTGGGCTGGGATAGATAACCCCTTCGGGGTACAGAGGTCTCCAGACCATCGGAAATTTGCGCAGCGTGCGCAAATTTGTGACGTGAGTAGTATAGATAGTCGCCAACGGTCGAGCGAAGCCACGCCACCGGGTCAGGGCACTCGGTCACCCGGGTCAGTTTTCCGGCTCTGGTTTCGTCAGCTCGACACGGGCGTTGGCGGGTGGGGTGACAAGGAACTCGAACTCCTCGGGGCGGCTGAGGGCGATGGTCAGGTCGACCTCGGTGGTGCCGGGGAGGGCAGGCCCTGGGCTGAGGGGGATGTCTTCTACTTATGATTCCCTCGAATCGCCCAGCGGAGTTTCGCCGGAGCGGAGCGGGGGTTGGCGTGTTGTTCGTCGTAGGAGGCGCGGGTCACGTCGTCGGCGACCTTCGAGTATTCGCCAGCGGCGAGGCCCTGCTTGAAGGCGTGCTTCACGCGGCGGTCCTCGCCGGAATGGAAGGTCAGGATCGCCACGCGGCCTCCCGGTTTCAGGCACTGCGGGAGTTGGCGGAGCAGGGCGTCGAGCACCTCGAACTCTTCGTTGACGGCGATGCGGATCGCCTGGAACACGCGCTGGATGGTGCCGCTGGTCTCTTCGGTCGAGGTCCGCGTGATCGTCCGTCTGACCAACTCGGCCAGATCGAGCGTTGTCGTCAGTGGGTACTCGGCATGGGCCTGCACAATGGTTCGGGCCAGGATCGCGGACTGCGGTTCGTCCGCGTTCTCGGCCAGAACGATCGCCAGTTCCCGGATCGAGATCTTGCTCAGCCATTGGGCCGCTGACATCCCGCGCGAGGGGTTCATCCGCATATCGAGCGGGCCGTCCTGCTTATACGAGAAGCCGCGAACGGGGTCGTCGATCTGCATCGAAGAGAGCCCCAGGTCAGCCAGAATGACATCGGCCCCCTCGGGAGCATGCTCGGCCAAAGTCCGCGACAGACCGGCAAAGTTGGTACGCACGACGACCAGCGACTCGGCGGGAACTCCCAGCGACCGCAGCCGCTCTTCCGTCTTCGGCAACTCCAGCGGATCAGCATCCAAAGCAATCAACCGCCCGCCCGGCTGGACCGCCTGCAACAACTCCCGCGAGTGCCCGCCATAGCCCAGCGTGCAATCGACGGCAGTGTCACCCGGGCGCGGGCGGAGGACATCCAGGATCTCGCGGACCATGATCGGACGGTGTGTTCCGGCGGGCGTCTTGCCGCTGGCGAGTACCCTGGCGACATCGGCGGTGTACTTTTCGGGCTGGAGTTCCTTGTACTTCTCCTCGAACTTACGAGGGTTCTTCCCGGTGTAGCGGGGACGGCGAGGCGGTTTGTGGGACGAGTCAGTCACGGGTGGATCGATGGGAAAGAGTTGCGGGGTGCAGGCTGACACTTTAGCAGACCATCACTGTAGCAGAAGTCGCCAGACTTCTGCTTGCTGCATGACATCCAGGGGCATTCGTGTGTGTGCGTCAGAAAAGTCGTTCGGAAGCCAGTTTCTGCTCCCTCTCCCCCGCGAGCGACTCGAGGGGCAGGGACTGCTTGACTGCGGGGGAGAGGGTGAGGGGAGGGGATGATGGGCGGTCACTGATTATTCAGCGTCACACCCGGTCCAACGTAATGTTGCCCGAAGCGATTGGCCAAAAACGTGTCGAAGTCGACCTGCTCCTGACGCACGAACCCGGTCGTGGGAAGCTGGCCCTGCACATGCAGATCGACGGCTGCACAGATGGCCGCAGCCGTCGTGATCTGGATCGCGCTCCATACCTCGTCGCCGTGTTTCTGGTGATACACCTTTCTCGCGTCGCACAGCTGGACCATCTGTCCGTCGCGCTGGCCGGTGGCGGTGCAGAAGATCACGACGACATCTTGCAGCGTGTGGGGAACGGCGTTCTCGAGGATCTCCTTCAGGAGTTGTCGCCGGTCGCGTAAACGCAGCTCATCGAGCAGGAATAGCATCCGCTCGCGGTGGCCCATGTAGCGAATCGTCTTGTAGTTCAGCTCGCGGACGCGGCCTTCGAACGTCTCGCACAACGTGCCCAGTCCGCCCGAAGTGGCGAACGCTTCGTACTCGACGCCGTCGAGGGAGAGGTGCTCGAACCCCTCCAGCGGCCACACGTCTTGGCGTCGCCCTTGATGAATCACATCGCACGGGTTGCAATATTCATTGATGAGGCCGTCCGTCGACCAAGTGAGGTTGTACTTCAGTGAGTTCGTCGGGAACTCGGGGAGCGCGCCGACTCGCAACAGCAGCGAATCGAGGGAGTCGAACTTCTGCGCCAGATGATTCGCCGCGATCCCCACGAACCCCGGTGCCAGCCCGCACTGCGGCATGAAGATCTGTCCCGGCTGGGCTGAGTCCGCGAGCTGGCGAATCGTCTGGGTCGTGGCAACATCCTCGGTGAGGTCGAAGTAACTGCAACCCGCCGCTCGGGCGGCGCGGGCCACTCCCGGGTTGAGGGCGAATGTCAGAGCCGAGATCACCACCTGCTGGCCACTCATCGCAGCCAATAATTGCTCCGCATTGGCCGCATCAATCTCAACGGTTTCGACATCGAACTTGGCCTTCAGCCGCCGCAACGCTTCGGCATTCGAATCGGCCACGCGAACGCGATAGTCGCCCGATTGCACGAGCAACGTGGCAATCATCCGACCGATGGTGCCGGCACCGAGGAGTAGGACGTTGGTCATGGGAGTTCATTTCGAGTTGAGTGATCGCTCATTCACGAATCGTCATCGTCGACACCCGACCGATTGCGATAAGGCGAGCGGCCCGTGGAATCTGACCGCCAGACTTCCGAAGTCTCGGAAGACTTCGGAAGTCTTTGGGTACGCCAAGTCTGGCCGCTCGTCTAATATGAATCATACCCACCACCGGAGATCGTGACATGTCCGCTTTCCCCACTCAGCCTTCCGCCGATCCGCTCGCCGCCCTCACAGCTCATCCGTGGTCGCCCCAGCCAGAACCCGCGCGGCTCGTACAGTCGCTGCTGGACGACTGTCTGCGGGAGTGCCCGTTCGCGGCGAACCTCTCTCGGCGGATGCTCGACGAGACCGGGACGCGGCTGTTCGACTGGATCGATCACTTCGGGTTGCCGATCGGTGATCGTGTGGTGTCCGAGCTGAGTCGAGTGGGGTATGTCGAGAGTGTCGCCTTTCGCACCGCGAAAGGGCGTGCTTTCGAGGAGCAAATGACGACACTCCGGGAAGTCTGGGAGCATCCGCTGGGGCTGTTCCCGCGAGTTCGTTGCCACTCGGGTGCGGCGCGGCAATTGGCGTTCAAGGTGGAGTCAGTCGTCGATTTCCTGGCGGCACACGGGCTGACACAGGTTCCGATTGAAGGTGCTCCGCTGGCTGCCCTGCGTCGGGCCTGCATTGCCCAGGACAACGCCGTCGAGGTGTGGGCCATCGAGCGACATGGGACTCTCGCCCTTGAGCCGTTGCCCCACGAAGCGGTGCAGCTTGAGCCAGTCCTGCTCCACAGTGAGGCCCTGCGTCTGCGGCGTCGCGAGTTCGACACCGATGCGGAAGGCTTCGCGCACGCGCTGGACCTCATCCATGCCGCGAGCGCCGATCTGGGACGAGACCGCGCGTGCGACCTGTTCTTCGCCGCTGAGCGCGAGTATTGGCTCCGGCGTAACCGGGCCGGACGGATTCAAAAGGCCCGGCAGGACGCCCTCGGACTCGGGTGGGCCAATCATGACCACCACACGTATCGGTCGAGCCGCCACTGCTTCTTTCAGTTGATCGCGTTCCTCGAACGACTCGGGTTCGTCTGTCGCGAACGGTTCTATGCGGGTCGCGAGGCGGGGTGGGGAGCCCAGGTGATCGAGCACCCCGTCACGGGCGTCATCATCTTCGCCGATGTCGACCTCTCCCCGGAAGAGGTGTCGCAAGACTTCGCCCACGAGCCGCTGCCGCCGCGCGACCGCCTGGGCACCGTGGGCTTGTGGTGTGCCCTGCACGGCGAGGCGTTCCTGCAAGCCGGGATGCACCACCTCGAATGTCAGTTCGACTATTCCGCGACGCGCGACCAGCTCCAGCGAGCCGGGATCGAGTCGATGCCCCCCTTCACCGACTTCCCCTACCTGCGGCAAGCCTTCACGCGCGGGGAGCAATGGCCGGTGAGTCCCGAGCGTATCGACCGACTGATGACCGCTCACCTCATCACCGACGAGCAAGCCCAGCTATTCCGCACACTCGGTGCCATCGGGTCGCACCTGGAAATCCTGCAACGCAACGACGGCTACAAAGGCTTCAACCAGACCGGCATCAGCGAGATCATCTCCGCCACCGATCCGCGTCGTATCTCGGAGGGGCGCGGCTGAACGGCATGCAGTGACTCCTTGTTTTTCCCCTCCCCCTGTTTCTTCTCAAAAAATGTGATCCGCTCGGCATTTACTGCGGAGTTCCACCCGGAACTGTTGCCGATATCACCGGTAGATATTTTTTGATTGTGATGATTCTGCCTATGATGCGGGCGAGTCAGGTGTTCGGTGGTGGGTGTCCTGAACGGGATTTGTCATGAGATTCGTCACGTTTGTCTGCCTCTGCGGCTGATTGATCCTCACCACAGTGGCCACGGCGGACGACGCTCCCATTGGGATTGATCCAGCGGCTGCTCTCCCCGTCGATGAATTGGGGCAGCTGCGAGCGGAAGTCGAATTACTGAAACAGTACATCCGCCAACCGACAGTCGAATCGGTTCCACTCGCGGCCTTCGCCGACGATTCCGAAGAGGATCTGGAACTGTTCGCCGGGTACGATGTGGTGTTTGCCAAGCCGCATATTCAAGAGTCGTTCCAGACGACCACGCTCAACCTCGTGACGGGGACGCTCTCTCTGCATCCGTTCGAGTTTGACTACGATCCCTCCTCTCGCATCTGGATCGGGGCGCGATCCGGCTCCGGTGTGGGATTCAGAGCCAGATACTGGAACTTCGATGGGGGGGGGGGCAGCCCCGGTGTCTCGCCAAGCCACGCCGACGGAACTGCCCGGTGCCAGTGCGGTGACCGTGATTTATCCGGCCAATATCCTGGCCGTGGTCCCCGGAGACACGTTGATCGCCTCGGATCGCATGGCGGTGCAGACGCTGGACCTGGAGGGAACAGTCTCCTTCTGCCTGAACCAGACGGAACTCACCGGGGCTGCCGGATTGCGCCCAATGGCACTTACTTTACCTTTGCTTGTGGGGGATCGCGAGGGGGTTTTCGGGTTTTGAAGTGGGTGGATTTGGGGCGTTTCTTATAGACCTCGCG
>JAYTWO010000569.1:0-4841 GCA_043743415.1 Planctomycetota bacterium | reverse complement strand
CAACAGTTTATGGATCGCTTCCGCGCCCATGTCCGCCTTGAACGAGTCCTCGCCGTACTTGACGCGGTTCGCGGCGTACTCATCTTCGGTGAGCAACTGACAGCGGCGGAGCGGGGTCTCGCCGGGGTCGGTGACGACGTACTCCTGGAAGTAGATCACCTTTTCCAGGCTGGTGGTCTTCATGTTGAGCAGAGCGCCCAACCGGCTCGGCATCGACTTGAAGAACCAGATGTGGACGACCGGGGCCGCCAGTTCGATGTGCCCCATCCGCTTGCGGCGGACGCGGCTGTGCGTGACCTTGACCCCGCAGCGGTCGCAGATCATGCCCTTGTACTTCATGCCGCGGTACTTACCGCACGAGCATTCCCAGTCCTTTTCCGGCCCGAAGATCCGCTCGCAGAACAGACCGTCCCGCTCTGGACGGTAGGTCCGATAGTTGATCGTCTCCGGCTTCTTGACTTCGCCGAACGACCAGCTGCGGATGTCGTGCGGGCTGGCCAGACTGATCTTCACCGCGCCAAAGTCATTGACGCGGTCGTAGACACCGTCACCGGAAGTGTTGGTATTGCTCATGGCGATCTCCCAAGTAGGAGTGAAGTGATTCGTCGGAGGTCAAGGCGTTCGAGGCAGCGGACACGAAGAGCATGCGGGGCTAAATCCTAGCCCCGCCGCGTGAGACCTGGGGCGGGTCACACCTTCGCCTTTTCCAACTGCACGTTCAGACACAGACCACGGATTTCGTTGATGAGGACATCGAAGCTGGCCGGGGTGCCCGCTTCGAGGGTGTTTTCCCCCTTGACCATCGATTCGTAAATCTTGGTCCGTCCCTCCACGTCGTCGCTCTTCACCGTCAGCAACTCTTGCAGGATGTAGGCCGCACCGTAGGCTTCCAGCGCCCACACTTCCATTTCCCCGAACCGCTGACCACCGAACCGGGCCTTGCCGCCCAGTGGCTGTTGGGTGATGAGGGAGTATGGCCCCGTGGCCCGGGCATGCACCTTGTCATCCACCAAGTGGTGCAGCTTCAGCATGTAGATGATGCCGACGGTCGTCTTCTGCTCCATCAACTCGCCCGTGCGACCATCGTACAACTGCAGCTTGCCTTCTTCGGGAAGTCCGGCTTCCCGCAGGCAGGCTCGAATCTCTTCTTCGGCCGCACCGTCGAACACCGGACAGATCGCCCGGTAGCCCATCTTGGCAGCGGCCCACCCGAGGTGGGTCTCCAGAATCTGACCCACGTTCATGCGGCTCGGCACGCCCAGCGGATTGAGGACGATGTCGACCGGCGTGCCATCGGGCAGGTAAGGCATGTCTTCGATCGGCAGGATCTTGGAGATCACCCCCTTGTTCCCGTGGCGACCGGCCATCTTGTCCCCGACAGAAATCTGCCGCTTCGACGAGACGTAGACCTTGACCATCTGCAACACGCCGTTCGGCAATTCGTCGCCGCGCTTCATGCTGTTCAGCTTGAGTTCTGCATCGTCGATCACATCCACGACCAGCGGCCAGCTGTCCTTGAACAGCTTGCGGGCGTCGGCCTGCTTCTGCGGGCTGCGGATGTCGATGGTCTCGAAGTAGGCTTCGAACTTGCGGGCGAATTCCGAGAGGAACTTCGGATCGTCGATCGAGCGGAGTTCGCGACCATCGTCGTCGCTGACGTGCTTGCCCAGCACGGCGTCGAGTTCGGCCACGAATTCGAGGAGCTTGTCAGCCACCCGCTTCTGGCCGCTCTGCTCGACCGCTTTCAGGTCGACATCGAACTTCTTCTTCTCCAGTTCGTTGAGGCTCATCCGCCGCGAGAACTTCTCGGTGTGGATCACGATCCCCTCGATGCCGCTGGGGACTTCCAGCGACTCGTTCTTCACGTCTTCCCCGGCCTTGCCGAAGATCGCGTGCAGCAGTTTTTCTTCGGGAGTCAGTTCGGCCTTGGCCTTCGGAGTCACCTTGCCGACCAGGATGTCGCCTGGACGGACACGGGTGCCGACATGCACGATCCCGCTGTCATCGAGATGCCGCAGGGCCTTCTCGCTGACGTTCGGAATGTCGCGGGTGAACTCTTCGCGACCGAGCTTCGTCTCGCGGATTTCCACGTCAAACTCGTCGATGTGGATCGACGTGTACACGTCGTCTTTCACCAGACGTTCCGACAGGATGATCGCATCTTCGAAGTTGAACCCTTCCCACGACATGAACGCCACCATGACGTTCCGTCCCAGGGACAGAATGCCATCGCGAGTGGCTGCGGTGTCGGCGAGGATTTCGCCCTTCTTCACCCGCTGGCCCATCCGGACCAGCGGCTTCTGGTTCAGGCAGGTCCGCTCGTTGAGCCCCGTGAACTTCCGCATCGGGTACTTCTTGCCATCGATCTCGATGCGATCCGCATCGACATAGGTCACCTTGCCCGCGCGGTCGGCACGCGGGGTCATCCCCGAGTATTTTGGCACTTCGTCTTCCATGCCGGTGCCCACGAGCGGTGGCTCGGTGATCAGCAGGGGCACACCCTGCCGCTGCATGTTCGAACCCATCAGCGCGCGGTTGGCGTCGTCATGCTCCAGGAACGGAATCAGAGAGGCCGAGATCCCCACCATCTGGGCCGGAGCCACGTCGATGTACTGGATGGCCTTCGACTCGACCCAATGCACGTCGTTGTGCCAGCGGGCCAGGCAACGCTCATCGACGATCTTGCCCTTCACGACATTCGTGTCCGCCGGGGCCACCATCACGTTGGCCTCTTCGTCGGCGCGCAGCCATTCGACCTCTTCGCCGATCTTGCCGTGGTGAACCTTGCGGTACGGAGAGATCAGGAAGCCATAGGCGTCGACCTTGGCGTAGATGCTGAGGCTCGAAATCAGGCCGATGTTCGTGCCTTCGGGCGTCTCAATCGGGCAGATGCGTCCGTAGTGCGAGATGTGCACGTCGCGGACTTCGAAGCCGGCTCGCTTGCGATTCAAGCCGCCCGGTCCGAGGGCCGACAGTCGCCGTTCGTGCGTCAGCATCGACAGCGGGTTGGTCTGGTCGACCACCTGCGACAGTTCACTCCGACCAAAGAAGTATTCGATCGCTGCCGAAACGCTCTTTGGATTGATGAGTGAACGCGGGCTCATCTCCTGCACGTCCTTCATCGCCATCCGCTCGGACACTGTCCGCCGCAGCTTCAGGAACCCCTTGCGAATTTCTTCCATCGCCAACTCGTCGATCGTCCGCAGGCGACGATTGCCGAGGTTGTCGATGTCGTCCACGTGGGCAGTCTGATCGCCTACGCGGAGCTTAATCAGGTAGCGGATCGAGTTGATGAAGTCCTCAGCCCGCAGGGTCATCTCGTCGTCGGGGATGTCCTGACCGAACTTGCGGTTGATGCGGAACCGTCCCACGCGACCCAGCCGGTAGCGGTTCACATCGAAGAACTTCTCACGGAACAGATCGGTCGCCTTCTCCAACTGTGGAGGGTTGCCCGGACGCAGCCGCTGATAGATCTTGAGCAGGGCCTCTTCGTGGCTGCTGGTCGAGTCTTCCAACACGCTGTTGATGATCATCGGGTCTTCGACCTTGGAGATAATCTCCACGGTCTTGATCGCGGCCTCGACGATCTCGGCAGCGTTCGACTTGGTGATGCGATGTCCGCATTCGACGATGATTTCGCCCAGGCGATCGCCGCTGGAGTAGACGATGTCATCGGCGGCCCACTTGCCGACCAATCCTTCTGCCCCCACCTTGGCGACCTTGCACGTCTCCACATCATAAAACAGCTTGAGCAGCGAATGGCTCGACGTGTACTGCGGGTCCATCGCCCGCAGCAGCGTGACGGCCGAGAAACGACCGCTCTGGTCGATGCGAACGCCGAGCGTTTCCTTCTTGCTGACGACGAACTCGATCCAGCTGCCGCGCTCAGGGATCACGCGGCAGGAGTAGGTCCGCCGCTCGCCCGGCTCTTCAGACTTGACGAAGTCGACGCCTGGAGAACGATGCAATTGAGAGACCACACACCGCTCGGCTCCGTTGACGATGAATTCACCGCCGCCGAGCATGATCGGGATGTCACCCAGGTAGACTTCTTCTTCGATCGGCTGCTCTTTGACCAGCCGCAGCCAAATGCGAAACGGCATGCCGTAGGTCAGTCGCAACTGACGACATTCGGTCGGGGTGTAACGTGGTTTGCCGAGTTCGTACTTGACGTACTCCAGCCGGAACTGCTGGTCATTACTGACCACGGGGAAGACTTCGCGCAGAATCTCTTCCAGACCTTGACCCCGCCGCTGATCTGGACGACGATCCAGTTGCAAGAAGCGAGCGTACGACTCCGTTTGGATCTGTGTCAGGTCCGAAAGATCGAACGCCCCTTGCAGGGTGCCGAAATTGCGCACCGTCTCGGCCTTGATGTAGCGATTAGAAGGAACCGGCATGTCAAATCCTCACAAGGCTGCTGGCGGACAAACCACATGATTCACGGAAAGCGAGTGTCCAAGCCGTCCGCGAATCCCAATCGACGCGGACCCAATCAGCTCAAGCCATTCGCTGGCGAGCCGGAAACGCAAACGCACAGGCAAAGACTGTGCTGTAACATCGAGACGCGCGCCGACAAAGAGCAAGAAGCGAAACACGTCATCGAATGAAAGAGTCGCAAGGAGACACACTCCCGAATGTGATGCCAGCAGCGGGTCACCGCTCGCACCGATAGAATCTGCGACAAAAGACAACTCATAGCACGCAGGGAGCCATAAGCCACGACTCGCAGTGAGCAAAGCGAAAGAACACGAAAGGTATCGCTTGCGAGCGACACCTCTCGTGGTTTGCGTTTCGCGCATCTCACTGCCCAGCACGAACTCAGAAGTATCAGTGCTGGA
>JAYTWO010000568.1:0-5955 GCA_043743415.1 Planctomycetota bacterium | reverse complement strand
CGCGAGGTCTATAAGAAACGCCCCAAATCCACCCACTTCAAAACCCGAAAACCCCCTCGCGATCCCCCACAAGCAAAGGTAAAGTAAGTGCCATTGGGCTGACGCTGTGCCGCTCACTGTTGTCGATCGTGCCCCCTGAAAGACCCACCCATGAACTGGCTCCAACACGCCTTCGACACCAGCGGCCCGAACGAGCCACCGTCTCCGGCTCAACTCGAATTGGTGGAAAAACTCTGCCACGAGGTGGTGCGGCGGCGACTGGCCCTCCCCGCACTGGTGTTTCTCGAGATGTCGCGCCCGCTGAATACCCTCACCGCCCAGGCCCTGCACTTCCTGGCCCCGATGCTGAGCATGTTCTCTGGCCAGCCAGCGGCAGACGCAAGACCGTCGAGTTCTTACACACCTGCCCCCACTGATCCTCCAGATCCTCCAGATCCTCCGCCACCCGCCGCCCATGAACTCCTGGCTCAGTTTCTGGAGCGACGCGATTCGGTGGGGTTCCTCTGCGACCGGATTGAGGCGTGGGAGCAGGATCGCGTCGCTTCCCATGTCGACACCGCCCCAGGCACGTCCGGCAAGCCCGTCGGCTAACTCTCATGGCTCACCACACAGATCTTCCCCTCGGAATCCCGGCCCCGCAGGGGGCGCGTTGGCTCACCGGTGGTGTCGGAAGAGGATCAAGGAAAGAGGAACCTTTTTAGGTCATTGCTCCTGCGATCTGATCCGAAACGGTTCATGACACCTCTGTTTCCCCTTTCGGATCATTTCAGAAAGGAGGGTTCCGTCCGAGGGCATGAACTTTGACCTTGCAACGGTATGTGGCTCTTGTGGTCGAACATGATCGCACTTTCCCGGTCGAGTATGGACTTGTCAACTCGGATGTGTCACGCTTAGAAATCAGTGACGAGGGATCGCCTTCCACTCAACATTTCGACACGCTGGAGGCTGGAATTGGACATGCCTGCCTTCTCAATTCGTCACCCCCTGAACGTGCCGAGCATTCCGGAACCTCGCTTGCGAGCCGAGCCGAGATCGCGATGTCTCGCGTGGCTGGTGGCCTGGCTCGTCATCGGATCGAACAGCTTACTGCGAAGCGATCCCCCCCCCCCGCTCTGGCCCCCTCACCCCGGCCCTCTCCCCCACAGCGGAGTCCACTCCGAAAGCCGAATCGATTGCGGGGGAGAGGGGGTAGAGAGTGTGGAGTACCGCCATTTGGCGAGTACACCTACGTACGATGGCCAGACCCTCGACGCCTGGCGCGAGCGGATGAAGTCGCTCGACCTCCAGTCGCCGGAGGCCGCCACTGCGGTGCCGGGTTTGCTCTCGATCCTGGAGGATGAAGCGGTCCCGTGGTTCACCCGACGACAAGCGGCGTTGACCCTCGGGAGGATCGGAGCCCCGGCAGCCCGCGCGGTCCCGCTCCTCGAACGATATGCCACCACACCGGCTGTGGAGGGGGACGAATCGACGCCGCTGTGGGCCGTGAAGGCCTTGGCCCTGTTCGGTCCTGTGGCCGCACCAGCCACGCCCTCGCTGGCCAGGTTGGCAACCGACCCGCACACCGATCATTCGGTCCGGCTGATGTCGATTGAGGCTCTGTGTCGGATTGGAGTCGCTCACCCGCTGGCCCTGCCGACGATCATCGCGCTGTTGCAGTCGCACCCACCGGTCGTTGGTCCCGGTCGTGAGCGAGCCGGAGCAGAACTCGACCGGGTGGTCGCCTGCATCGAGTGCCTCGAACTCTTTCGAGCGAGTGCAGAAGCCAGCGTCCCCGTGCTGCTGCGTTTCAGCGAAGACCGCGACGAGCGAGTCCGCCGAGCTGTGGCGGTCACGCTGGGAGCCATCGGCCCGCGTGCGAATGATGCGGCCTCGCGACTGGCAGAGATGGTCGTGGCCGATTGGTCGCTCGATGTTCGCGATGTGGCCTCCGTCAGCCTGGGGCGAGTCGGCGGAACCGACTGGCTCACTCGCATTCTCCACCACCCCGAGCCGGAGACCCGCGAGCGAGCCGCCACGGGATTAGGACATTCTCCCAGCCCCGACCCCGCGACGAACGAAGCCCTCGCGACCGCCCGCGCCGACGAATCTCCCCTCGTCCGCATCGCCGCCATTGAGGCCACCCAACGCCTGCGTCCTGCCCCCCAACTCACCGCCCCTGCCGCAGCCAAAGAGATCGCCTCCCCGGACCGCGATGTGCGACTGCGCGCGATCCGGTTCCTCACCAAGCTCGGCCCCCAAGCCGCCCCAGCGATTCCGGTGTTAAAGCAACTTCAGCAGCATCCCGAGACGCAGGTGCGACAGTCGGCGGAGAAGCTGCTGGAAGGGCTCCGCATGGAATCGATGTAGATGCAGGGTGGGACTGGCCTGCGCAAAAGTGTCGAAGCTGGGGTTGGTGGGGGGGGAGATCTGTTCCAGTGTGTGGAGGTAGTTTGAGGGGAGAGACTTCAGAGGGCAAGGAGGCCAGGGATGGACACGACGGAGCGGGAGTGGAAGAGTCCGGTGCGAAAGTTGATCGCGTTCTTTCAGAAGAGCCGGGATGGTTGGAGGGCAACGCAGCAGGCGTCGCAGGTGAGTCTGAAGAAGGAGCAGAATCAAGTGCGGGCGGTCGAGAAGAGTCGTGCGAACTGGAGGGCGAAGGCAGAGGCGGAGGAACGTCTGGTGGCGAGTCAGGCGGCGGAGATCGCGGCGCTGAAAAAAGGAGTGAGTGAGGTCGCGGAGGAGTGGCCATCGCCTGCCGGGACGGAGTTGGTGGCGGCGTTCGAGGAGCGGGCGGTGGGGCAGTCACACAGTGTCGGATTGATGCAGACCTTTGTGCGGATGGTGGTCTCTTCGATCGGGTATCAACCGGCGGCGCGGGCGTTGTCGATCGTCGCGCCGCTGTTGCCGGGAGGTCGTTCTCCGTCGGCCAACGGAGGTCAGATGTGGGTGCTGCGGATGGGGTTGTCTGAGTTGCGACGAGCGCGGGAAGTGGCGGACGATGGGGTGTGGTTAATCGACCATTCGATTCAGGCGGGTCGGGGGAAATGCTTCGTGGTGCTGGCGGTGCGTCTGTCGTGTTGGCGGGCCCAGACCGCAGCCGCGCGGGTCGGCCCCGCGGTCCACGAGGTCGCCCATGAAGCGGTGCTGATTGAACTCGCCCGGATCTCCGAAGGCGATGTTGATCGACTCACGGACGAGCCGGCTCGCGTCGTTCTCCAGGAACGCGGCCCGCACGTCGAAGACTGCATCGCTGAATCCGCCGACGTTGAGGATGTCGCTGCGTTCCGGAGCCTGCGTCGTGGTGTTGGGCTGGAGGTCGATGCAGATCAGCTTCGGTCCCGAGGTCATGGCCCCCTGGAGCCGTACCTGGTTCTGCACGAACTTCTGCCACTCGGTCATCACGCCGGTGGAGCCCGCTCGTCCGTGGATGTTGGCTCGGACCTGATAGACGCAGCTCTCGTTGTCGCTCACCATGACCACGCCCGCGAGTGGCCGGGGTTTCTCATGGCGAGAGATAAAATCAGTAGTCATGATCCTGAGCCATGGCCGCCCGATAGACCGCGCGGGCTTGGAAGTAGTCCAGCAGTGCGTCGACCTCGGTCTCGGCGGCCTCAGCGGCTTGTTGTTCGCGGAGGTTGACCGACAGGAGATCGGAGCTGCCAGCGTCGAATTTCTTCTGCTCGACTTCGGCCATGTAACGGGCCAGACGAACTGACTCGCGGGCTTTGCCGACGCGCTGCCAGGCGGCGCTGAGAGCGGCGTGAGTTGACTGGATCTCGGTGGCGATCTTGTCTTCCAGCATCCGCCTCTTGGCGATGAGTTGCGAGACCTTGGCTTCGATGGCGGACATCTTGCCGCGCGCCTTGCGCCGCTGGATCGGTACTTCCGCGTAGATCCCCGCTTCGAGTTCGAACGGGCCTTTGTCGTTCTTGCTGCTGGTGGGCGTTCCGATGTCCTGTGATCCCATGACGAGGGCGTCCACTTGGGGCCGATAGTCATTTTGAGCTGAGGCGTAGTCGACATCGATCTCCCGCCGAAGAATATCGATGGCCTTCAGTTCCGGGCGCAGGTTCAGTGCGATCTGGATGTCATTGGTCATCTGCTCGTCGCTGACGGGATCGGGTTCCGGAAACTTGGGAATCCAATCCGTGGCCGGGATCACCGGTCGTCCAAAATCGTCGCGATAATACAGTGAGAGTTTGACAGCTGACTGCATGGACTTGCGTGCCGCGTCAATCCCCTTAGCCTCGCGAGAGACAATGATGCGTTGGTTATCGTCGGCATCCGGGGGATCGAGATCCCCTTCTTTGACTCGGATGCGAATCCCCTCGTTGCGGTCCACTGCCAGTTTCAAGAGACGGACCGTGATCTCTTGCTTCTGCCCGGCAGCCACCCAGTCCCAGTATTGCAGCGAGCCATCGCGGACGAATTCGATCAGCTGGGCCTGGATCTCCGGCTCTGTCCGGTCGCGGGCGTAAGTGGCTTTCCAAAGCTCCGCGCGGCGAGCGTCGATTTGTCGATTCCGGGCGAGTGGGACTTGGATGCCCCCTTTGAACTCTCCATTGCCGTTGGTCTGTCGTTCCTGATACCACGGTTCGAAATTGCCTCGTCCGACGCGGTAGCCGCCGAAGACTTCGGCTCCCCCGTACAGCGGTTGCGTGACCCCGATGCTGTTGCGATTTGTCTGATAGAACCCGAGTGCCCCGTTCTCCGAAGCGGCTTTCAACTTGGTATCGAAATTGCCGTTGGCGGACAGGATTTCTCCGTTCGCCACGTTTCGTTGGAAGCGTGCCGCTTCGAGCAGTGGAAAGTTGGCGTAGACCGACGAGACTATGGCATCGAGTTCCAACGTGGACGGCGGCGGGTTCTCCACCTCACCGAGGGCCGCATCTGGGACGCCAGCAGCGGGCAGCGCGTCCGTCTCAGTCGGGATCGCTTCGGCTTCCAGAGAGTCTTCTGAGTCCTGTTCGAACTCGACTGCTTGGATGTCGGCCTGTTGTAATTTCGGCGATTCGGTCGAATCTGGAAGAGTCGAGTGAGCGTCTTCTACGGAATTAGTCCCCGACCGGCTGGCCGACAGATGCTCTCGCACTCCAGCACAACCCATCAAGCTGATCCCGAGGATCACCAGAATGGAACTTCCGTGTCTCATCTTGACGGGTACTTGCAAGCGAATCGTCACCGGCTGATCTTGCCGAAATCCTTTCCGACTGAACACACAGCACTCTGGTCTTCGTCTGATTGGAATCAGACGGGATAACAATCCACAACGTTTGTCGCCGACATTCACCAAGCCAGCTGGCGAATCTGGCATCTCTGTCACGCGAGTGAGCTTTCCACTATTTCTTCCCTTGAATGAAGGATTTCTCTTCAGATTCCGGCACCGAAACCGTCGGGGGAAAGCCGTTCATCTTTCGCCAAATCTCGTACCAGAGCGGAACCTGCTGGAGCAGGATGAATCCGTTGGCTCGCACTCCCTGCCGCAGATATTGCTTGTTCGGCCATGCGGCATCGTCTTTGTCGGGGAGGACGAGCACGCGGAACTCACCCTTCCCATTGTCGGTTGAGTCCACAGAAACCACGTTTGCTCCAAACGTCCCCACGGCGACGGATGGCCAGCCCGCAAACTGCACGGCGGGCCAGCCCTCGAACTGCAACCGGACATGGCTACCGGGGGTGATCAAGGGAGCATCGACCCCTTTGACCCACAGCTGGACTGCGCGATCGGCGGTATCGGGAACGATGACGCAGAGTGGTTCTCCCTCTTTGACCATCTCAGTGCCTTCGTTCACGAGCAGACGCAAGATAAACCCATCTCGAGGGGCCACGACGACCTGCGTCTCCTGCTGGGCCACTTTGATCTTCTTGTCAGTCAGATCATTCTCAGACTCGAGGTAACCCTTTCGGGCCTTCTCGATCTCGCCATCGACCTTCGAGATGTCTTGCCGCGCTTTCTCTTCGTAGGCCCGGACTTGA
>JAYTWO010000567.1:0-6588 GCA_043743415.1 Planctomycetota bacterium | reverse complement strand
GATGGCTGATGGCTGAAGTCGAGGCCAGCGGGTGGGATTCACGACACACACGGTCCAGAATCCGGCCCCTCGTGAATCACGCTGAACGCTGAACTCCTGAATTTCTCCGTGCCTCCGTGCCTCCGTGCCTCCGTGCCTCCGTGCCTCCGTGCCTCCGTGGTCATTTTCTGATCGCCACCTACTTTCCTGACGCACACACTCATTCAGCGTCCTCCCCATCGTGTTCTTCCACCATCAAGCAGAAGGCAGCTACTATAGGGTTCTGCAACACCGGAACGCCAAGACAACGGGAGAAGAGTGACCATGAAGACCTGCCTGACCACGGCGTTCCTGATCGTGGCGTCCATCATGAGTGTGAGCAGCCCGATTCCCGCTGTCGTAGACCAGCCGCCGTTCCAGATCACCACGAAGCGGGATACCGACAAGGTGGAGGTCAACGTCGAAAAGGACAAGACGGTTCTCTCCCTTCACAGCCCATTCGGGATCAGCCATGCGGTCATCGAAAGGACGGGTGAGAAGTGGCCGATCACCATGATGTTGCGGTTGCACTTGAAGGGTCTGGAGAGCCTCCGGGTCACGAATGGCAATGTGACTCTCGAAGCGGCGGTATCAAGTCATGACGACACACAGCGACTGTGGAAGGACGGCAAGGAAGACAGTCCGCTGGACGCCAACAGCCCGTACTGGATGGAGATTCTGATGTTCGGCGGCGATGGCAAACCAACGAAGACCATCCCCATGAAGGATGGCTACTTCGAGATGCAATTGCCCAAGGCGTTCTTCGAGGGCAATCCGAAGTCAATCACAGTGAACTGGATCGACTTCTATCGTTGAGTGGGACCGGGGCAGTTCATCCGAGTGGAGTGGCCATGAATCTGACTGTTGACGTGATCTCCGATGTCATCTGCCCGTGGTGCTTCATCGGGAAGCGGCGGCTGGAGCAGGCCCTCGCTGCCTTGAATGGACAGCACGAGGTTCGAGTGCGATGGCATCCCTTTCAGCTCAATCCCACGATGCCCAAGGAAGGCATCAGCCGCAGGGAGTATCGCATTGGCAAGTTCGGAAGCTGGGAGCGGTCGCAGGAACTGGATGCCAAACTGATTGCCGTGGGGGAAACCGAAGGCATCCCATTTGCGTTTGATCGAATCGAACGAACACCCAACACGGTGGATGCCCATCGGCTCATCGGACTGGCCGACCAACATGGGTGTCAAGATGCTGTGATGGAGGGGCTGTTCCGTGCCTACTTCACCAAAGGGCGGGACATCAGTGATCGCCAGACACTCATCGACGTTGTGGTCGAAGCGGGATTGGAACGGCAACTCGTCGAGGGCATGCTGAACAGCGATGACGGCATGAATGCGATCCAAGAAGCGGAGGGACTCATTTGCCGTCATGGAGTGAGTGGCGTCCCGTTCTTCATCATCAATGAGAAGTTCACATTGTCCGGAGCACAGGCCCCGGAGACGTTTCTGGAGGCGTTCCGCCAGGCGATTGGATAGTGGCCCCAAGATCGGAATCATCTGACCACTTTGCACTCACATCGGAAAGGGGACAAAGGTGTCACAAAAGGGGACAAAGGCAGGGGACAAAGGTGTCAGGAACCAATATCGGGCACGCCCACACGACGCAAGCTGCGATTATTGCGAGAACGGTTCCTGACACCTTTGATTCCCTTCACCTTTGATTCCCTTCGATTATTGCGAGAACGGTTCCTGACACCTTTGATTCCCTTTCAGGCGTTGACGCAGAACGACCTGCATTTTTCGACTCCGCAGTCGCATCAAGGATCACACATCTGTTACAGTCGAACGCGACGCCCTCATTTTCACCACCCGGTTCCCCGTTCCACTCCGTGACCATGCCGACCCATTCCCGGACATTCACGAACTCCCTTCCTACCCGCCGCGAGTGGTTGCGGTGCGGCGCGTTGGGGGCGGCAGGGTTTACGCTTTCGCAGCTGTTGCGGCTGGAGGCTCGGGCGGGTGTCGGTTCGTCGACGAAGGCGGTGGTCAACATTCATCTCGATGGCGGGCCGTCGCAGTATGAGACGATCGACCCCAAGCCGGAGGCTCCGGTCGAGATTCGCGGGCCGTTCCTGCCGATTGAGACCTCGGTCCCCGGCATTCGGATTTGCGAGTTGATGCCGCAGGTGGCCCGACTGGCTGAGCAGTTCGTGTTCGTGCGGTCTCTGGTCGGGTCGGATGGGCAGCACAATGCCTTTCAGTGTCAGTCGGGGTTCGCGGAAACGGATCTCAAATCCTTCGGCGGTCGCCCGGCGTTGGGGTCGGTGATCGCCAAGTTGCAGTGCCATCCGGACGACCCCGCTCCGGGGTTTGTGGACCTCATGCAGGGGCGACCACTCGTGCGAGACAGCGCCCGTCCGGGATTTCTCGGGCCGGCGTATCGCCCGTTTCGGCCCGACATCAGTGCCATGTTCGAGCGGGAACTCGAAGCTGGCATGAAGGGTGAACTGGCCCGGCGAGGCACGGAGCATTGCCTCAAGCTGACGCTGGATGAGCGGCTGACCCTCGACCGGCTGGCCGATCGGCAGTCGTTGCGGACGGAACTCGATCGGGTGAAGCGGGAGCTGGATGGGTCGGGGATGATGGAGGCGATGGACCAGTTTGATCGGCAAGCTGCGGGGATATTGACCTCGGGGCGTTTGGCAGAGGCTCTGGATCTCTCGCAGGAAGACCCAGCAGACTTGGCTCGGTATACCGCGACCGGGTCCAGCCGGGGCGAGCAGTCGTCGACCTCGGAGGGGGCCAATGCTCCGCAGAAGTTCCTGCTCGCGCGGCGACTGATCGAGGCCGGAGTGCGGGTTGTCAGCGTCTCGATCAGCGACTTTGACACGCACTCGAAGAACTTCCCTCGGATGCAGAATCTGGTGCCGATTGTCGACCACGGGCTGGCGGCGTTCGTGACTGATCTCAAGGAGCGCGGTCTGTGGGACGATGTCATGGTCGTTGTGTGGGGCGAGTTCGGGCGGACACCGGTCGTGAACTCCAGCGGCGGCCGCGACCACTGGCCGCGTGTGAGTCCCTGCCTGCTGGCGGGAGGTGGCCTGCGCTGCGGCCAGGTGATCGGCTCCACCGATCGCACCGGAGCCGAACCCAGGTCCAGGCCGATCACCTATAAAGACATCTTTCGCACGCTCTATCGCCATCTCGGTATCGACGCGAAGCAAGAGACGCTGACCGATCCCCAAGGCCGACCGCAGTACCTGCTCGATGAAGGCGAAGTCCCGCTGGAACTGGCGTGAGGGACATCTCCGGGAATGTCGGGTGGGACAAGTTCGCATTGGAGCGCTGCCCCCCACTTCTGACGCCTGTTCCAGCCAAGGTGGGCCTGCGCCTCAAAGCAGGCTGGTCCCACCCTACGTCACTTGTGAATTGGCAATTCCCAGCACCCGAATCGCTTCCTGGATCGTCGTCAGCCCCGCTTCGATCGCCTCGGCGGCTCGGCGTTGCAGTGGGATCATTCCGGCGGTGATGGCGGCTTGGTCGATCTCTTGGACAGCGGCTCGGCGAAGCAGGGCGGTGCCGACGGCGCCATCGCGAGGGGCGAGCGCCTCGACGAGCGGCAGGCGGCCTTTGTACCCCGTCATCCCGCATTCGGGGCAGCCGACCGCGACGCCCGCGCGCTGGACTGGCCAGCCCAAGAGGTCCGCCTCAGCGGTCGATTCTCGACGACACGCACACAGCGTCCGCAACAGTCGTTGCCCAAGCACCCCGAGTAAACCGCTCTTGAGAATGTACGGCTCGATCCCCATATCGAGCAGCCGTCCGCACGCCTCGGCCGCCCGCCCGGCGTGGAAGGTGGTGAGTACCTGATGCCCGGTCAGCGAGGCTTGGAATACGATTTCAGCAGTCACCTTGTCCCGGATCTCGCCGACCATCAGGACTTCAGGGTCTTGCCGCAGCAGTGACTTCAGCCCGACCTCGTACGTGAATCCGGCATGCGGTTGAATCTGCGACTGAGCCACGCCGGGGACGAGGGCCTCGATCGGGTCTTCGAGGAAACACAAGCTGCGGGGTGAGAGACTCTGTAACTGAATCTGCCGCAGGGCCGCATAGAGCGTGGTCGTCTTCCCGGCCCCGGCGGGCCCGCTGACTAGGAGGACGCCCTGCGGCTGGGCCAGCCACTCGATGCACTGCGAGTAGACATCCGCCGGGAAGTGCAGGTCTTCGAGCTTGAAGAACTTCCCCGACCCCACGAAGAGCCGCACGACCGCCTTCTCCCCATGCACCGTGGGAAACGTGTTGACCCGCATCTCCACGCCCTCGCCGCTGTGCCGGATGCGGCCCTCTTGAGGGAGATCGGTGCGGTAGGTCAACAGTTCGGCCAGCACCTTGAGCCGCGACACGATGTTGGACGCCGCACTCTCGATGCACGCCACCGGTTGGAGTAACCCGTCAATGCGGCACAGGACATCGAGCTGCCGCTTGACATTCGGCACCAGATGCAGGTCGCTCGCGCGGGATTCGCGGGCATGATTGAGCAGGAGCTGAACGACCTCCACGGCGAACTTCTCCGACTTCGGGTTGAGGTGCTGAAGACGTTCGAGAAGTGGCGTGGACAGGGGCGGCACGAGGGGGCTTTCGAAGTGAATGTGCGAGAGGTAGAGCGGAATTCATTCCGTTTTTCCGCGTCAAGAACGGAATGAATTCCGTACTATGTCGCCTCAATCGACGTATAAGAACTCGTTACTGCTCAGCAGAATCCGGCAATAGCTTTCCCACACAGCGAGATCGAGATCGCCGGATGAGACAGACGGACTGAGGCTCGACAGATCCTGCTTGTACGCCCGCAGACTCTCCAACTCCCCCGCGCGAGGTTCACGCCCGTAGAGCGTCCGCGTGGCGATCAGGAGTCGACTCTCGTCGGTCGCTCCGGTGGCCAGTAAGGTCTTCGCCAACTGGCTGGCCTGAGCATGCACCAGCGGGTCGTTCATGAAGAACAGAGCCTGCGTCGGGACGGTCGTCACATCGCGGACCGGGCTGCTGGCGTTCGGGTCGACACCATCGAACAGGGAGAAGAACCGGCTGCGGCGGTTGCGTTTTTGCATGACGTAGACGGAGCGTTTGGCGGTCTCGTACTCGGCGGCGAATGGGCCGTGTTGAGTGAAGCCCCAGGTACTCTCCGGGGGGAACGGGTGCCCCTGACCAGCGGTCAGGTCGAGTTGTCCGCTGATGGCCAGGAGGCTGTCGCGGAGTTCCTCAGCAGTCAGTCGACGGCGGGGGAACGCGGTCAGCCACGGGGCGTCCTGCGCCGTGCCGGTCGCCTGTTGATAGGTCGCACTCAGCAAGATACGGCGGTGCAGGGCCTTCAGGCTCCAGCCGCTCTGCATGAACTCGGTGGCCAGATGGTCGAGCAGTTCGGGGTGCGTGGGCGGAGTGCCGCGCACGCCGAAATCATTCGGCGAGGCCACGATCCCCCGACCGAAGTGCCATTGCCAGACGCGATTGGCGATCACGCGGGCCGTCAGCGGATTGGTTGGGCTGGTCAGCGCGCGGGCCAGATCGAGTCGACCACTGGAGGTGGGACTCGCCAGGTCAGTCCCGCCCAGCACTCCCAGGAACCGGCGCGGAGCCTCCTCGCCCAAGTCCGCCGGGTCGCCGCGCCGCTGGATCTTCGTGTTACCCGGCGTCCCGTCGGCCACCGCATAGGCCACCGGGATCACCGGCTCTGGACCGAGTTCCTCGCGGCGGCGTTTCTCATTCGCAGCTCGGAGTTGAGCCCCCTCCGCGAGGGCCGCCAGCGCCGGAGCCAACTCCGCCGACGCGAATAGATCGAGCGCGTAGTCCACCCCCTCCGGCCCGCCCGGATGAGCATCCGCCACGCGGCCCGTGACCTGCACCACCCCATCGATCGGACACATCCACGCCACCGCCACCGGTCCCGACGGTCCGGGGTGCATGCCGAATGACTTCGCCGGGAGTGTCGTCCAGACCTGGATCGGCTGATCGCTGGAGTTCACGAAGACCGACGGCGTATCGCCGTTTCTCCAGAACTTGATCGCCTCGAACCCGCTGTGCGATTCGAGCTTCTCGGGCAGGAGTCGCGGGCCGTTGTTCAAGTCGAGAAACGCCCATGTCGGCGTGGCCCCAGCCGCTCCCGGATGCGGGTTCAACTCGCCGGGACGGTTCACGATGTCGGTGGTACTCCAGGTCCGACCCTCGCCACCGACCTCTGCAATCTGGAGTTCCACCAGCGTCGTATCCGCTCCGTGGTTGCCGTGTGCGAGGACCGTGAGTTGCAGTAACTCGCCCTTGCGGACCGCAATCTGCTGAAGCGTCTGCGGGTCCGTCGATGCGATGTCGAGGCTCCCTGCTTCGGGCACCTCGCCGGTCGCCAGCGTCCGTTTCGTGGCCGCGATCGCGGCTGCGATCTTCGCGAGGAGTTCTGGCTCCCCGACCGCAGGCTGCTTGAGTTCCGCTTCGAGGGCGTCGACCTTCTGCTTCCTCGCAGCTCGGATGGCCTCGACTTCCGATGGAGGCAACAGAGGGATCAAGTCGCGCGGCTGTTGCTGCGGCTCACAGCCGGGGAACGAGAGCTTGGTACTCGCCAACACCCCGTACAGCC
>JAYTWO010000566.1:0-4450 GCA_043743415.1 Planctomycetota bacterium | reverse complement strand
ACTCCCCTCCACTCACCGAACTCCATGACACCCAACAGGCGGAGTATGAACCATATTCAGTTTCCCTGAAAGACCTCATTCTGGGCCGCGTAAAGAATAATCTCCAAAACACTGCAAAACGTACGGTTTGGTGATTTCACTTCGGTGGATTATTGTGGCGCGACTCCTTACCAGTGATCACCGAAAGTGCTTGGCCTTAGGTCAAGGCTGTTTGTGAACGACTCCAACTCGTGCAATTGGACTAGTTCATCGAGTACAGACTCTGGTTTCCGATCCTCGATTCGCTTGAGCGATTCGGCCACTGTTTCCCGACCGTGACCCGCTACGATCTCTGAGAGCATTGCTGACAGTCCCGTCTCCTCGTCCTCCGGCCACGTCGCTTTCGCCAACCTTGCGGCCAGAACCGCGCAAGCCACCGCCTCGAAAATCGCCTCATGTGCGGCTAGATGGCTGGACAGTTTGAACAGTGCAGTAAACTGCATCTTACGGTCGGGAATCAGTTGTCCAATCAGATACGCCTTGAGAAGACGATTGTTAGTCGTGCCGCAATCATGACAATTCAAGCTTTCCCCCGCGGCACCCAGAAAGGCATTTCCGAGACAATGCGGACAAATCTCTCGCATCTCGCACAGCATTGTGATGCTCGTCCAGTACCAGCGTAGTGCCCGCTTATGATCGCCACGATCGCCGTAGTAAGTCGCAATCGCACTGTGGGCCATCGCTTTGCGATGGCTGTCGGCGGTTCGCCATGCGCACACGAGCATTTGCTTGAGCGCTGGAAGCGCGCGGTCGCACCTGGCGTGCAAGCGGGCTTCCGCTCGCGAGACGGAAAATGAGTACACCGGATCAGCGAATAATGCCTCCAGCGACTTCGCCTCCTGCAGGGCAGCAGGCGCGAGAAGCGACCCAGGAAAGTCGCTGAGCAGGTTAAGCAGCAGTTTGCTTCGGAGGTATGGATCAGTTACTCTCGTCGGAGCCGACAGATTTCCAAGTTCTAGTAGATCACACAGGAGTTCACGATGTATGCCTTCAGTACCGAATCGCCGCACATCCAAGGCAAATCGATGTGATGTCACTACAGCGACCGCCGCGCCGGTGTTACCGCTTTGGATTGCATCGAGGTATTTCTTAATTTCTGGCAGGGCGCTCGACGTGCCGAACCCAGCGAGACGTGTCTTGACGCTTGGCTGATTGAGTACCCAGTTGAGGACATCACGAAGAATGTGTCCCCGTAGCTGCTCCGGGGTGCGAAAAGTGTCTCGCTTTAGACTATCATCAATCGCACGCTTGAATCGATTGAGCGCCGCGACGTGCGCGTCGTCCTTGTCGACGAATTCAGGTAACACGGGAGTTGTACTGTCGCGCAGGTAGGCAAGGCGAGGGATTCCATTGGACTGTGCATAATCAAACTCTCGCTCCGTGATTGATCTACCGTCCGGGGTTAGCCAGCCCGCTCGGTGACCAACGAGTGTCACAACAAGATCACACCCCTCAAGGCGCTGAAGGCACACGTCGAGCGATGGCTCCGTCTCGGCTCCGGCTTGCAAGTCGATTGGGATTAGACACACACCGAGAGTCGAGAGCGGGTTGTTGAGTTCGGCTAGGGCGTCTCGCACCGCCTTGCGTTCCGCACCTAGGTCGACAAACGTGGACGACAGAAAGACCTGATAGGCTTCTGCACGTGAACGGCGTTGTGGTTCGGAAATGGTCATTGCTTCGGGCTCTGATTGTACATCGCTGGGTGGTCTAGGTTTTCGCGTTGGTCTTCCGGAGTTCCAGAGGCACATGAGGTTATCATACACGGAGGTTCGCTGACAGAATCTCTTTTGGCGGAGCAAGTGCTGTAGGGGCCAGAGCAACCCAGCCGGGGCTATCCCGCTGACACTGTCTCTAACGCGATGAGATCGGCATGGCGACAGCCCGCCGAGGCATCCAACAGTAGCACAACAAATCCACGGGCGGGGACCTCGACAGGCTGACGCCTGCCGCTCTCCTTTCTGCCATACCCCGCCTGCGGTAGAGTGTTCTCTACCGGACTCCAGTTCACGACTCTGGTCAACTGCTGGGCTCTCGCCCCTCGTCTCTCCTCTCTCATCTTTCCCCATGACGACCACGCAACTCCTCGACGATATCCAGGCCCGCATCCGCTCCGGCTATCCGGTGCTGTGGTTGCGGACGTATGAAGAGGACCGCTGGGAGGGGTTGCTGGCTTCGATGGCGGAGGAAATCGAGTACGGCATCGTTAGTTGGACTTCCACGAACGGAGCCTCGCCAGCGATCACCGATGTGGCGAGTCTCGATCTGTATGACTTCCTCAAATCGATCGACCAGTACCCGCCCGAGCATCTGTTTCTGCTCAAGGATGTCCATCTCTGCCTCGCCGACCCGCAGGTCATTCGCTGTGTCCGCGACCTGTTGCCGCAACTGACAGCCCGTCGGCAAGTGATCTTGTGCATCGGACCGGTGGAGCAGATTCCGATCGAGTGGATCAAGGACGTGACGCTGATCGAGATGCCGATCCCCGGACTGGAGGAGATGCGTGAGGTGTTGCTCGATCTGCTGTCCGAGCGCCCTTCTCCGATGGAGGTCAATGCCAAACAAGAGGAGCATATGGCCAAGGCGGTGATGGGCCTCACCGCTCGCGAAGCCCGCAAGGCGTTCTCCCGCGCGCTTCAAGGGCGCGACAGCGTCGACGACCAGGTCTACGCCGCGCTGGTGGCCGAGAAACGCCACATGGTGCAAGGGTCGGACCTGCTGGAGTTCTTCGACCTCGACGAGGGGATCAACGACATCGGCGGGTTGGAGGGGCTTAAGGACTGGCTGCTGCAACGGGCCGAGGCGTTCAGTGCCGATGCCCGGGCGCGGGGCATTTCGTTCCCCAAGGGGGTGCTGCTGGCCGGGGTACAGGGGTGCGGCAAGAGCCTCAGTGCGAAGGCGATTGCTCGCGTGCTGGGGTTCCCGCTCGTGCGGATGGACTTGTCGAATCTGCTCGACTCAGCGCGCGGAGCCTCGGAGCAGAATCTGCGCGAGGTGCTGCGGCTGATGGAGACGATCTCGCCGTCAGTGTTGTGGCTGGAGGAAATCGACAAGGCCTTCTCGGGGTTCGACTCCGAAGGCGGCGACCCCACCGTGGCCCGGCTCGTGGGACGGTTTCTCACCTGGTTGCAGGAACACACAGCCCCCGTATTCGTGGTCGCCACCGCAAATAACATCTCCAAGCTCCCGCCGGAATTGCTGCGGCGCGGGCGCTTCGACGAACTGTTCTTCATCGACCTGCCCAACTACTACGAGCGGCAGACCATCTTCGGCATCCACCTCAAGAAACGCGGCTGGAAGCCGGAGAAGTTCAACCTGCTCCGGCTCTCCGAAGCCACCGAAAGCTACAGCGGGGCCGAGATCGAAACGATCGTCAACTCGGCCATCATCGAGACCTACAGCGCTGGCGGCATGCTGACCGAGGACGACCTCATCACGCAGCAGGAACTGCTCGTCCCCCTCTCCAAAACGATGGAGGACCAGATTTTCAACCTCCGCGAATGGGCCCGCACCCGCTGTCGCCCCGCCACGCCCGACAGCCGCGTTCAGAAGGTCATGGAAGAGGAAGAACGCCGCGGCGAAACCGTCACCGGCGACGGCAGCAAGGGCCGCCCCCAACTCAAGTGGATTCAACTCGCCGAACACGGCCAATTCGCAGCTGCGGTCGTCGAGTATGTCAGGTTTTATGACAACACGCGGTGGGACAAGCTGCTGCACGACTTCACCCAGTACACGACGACCTCGGGCGAGTTCGGGCTGGTACTGCGTCACGATACGAAGGCCGTCGTGTGGACGCGGATGAGCATGGAGTTCGCGGACTGGATCTCGGACTTCATCTCCAAGAAGCTGATCTTCCTGAACCCCACGACCGTCGAGAACTACAAGGAAACCAAGCACCCCGCGCTGCCTGTCGTGACCGAACTGACCGAGAAGAAGCTCGACAAGCCGCACTGGATGCCGTTCACGCTACGGCTGGTGCCGCCCTCAATGGGGAGTGCCCAGTTCGGGCGGGTGGCGCGGATCCGGCTGGGACGAGGGTAGGTTTTCAATTGAATAACAGTTCCCTACCGATGTCGACCTTGTCGCGGACTTTGAATAGGCGCAGGGCGAGTGGATTCTCAGAATGGGCCACATCGCAATGGCATTCGCAGTCTGACGAACCAGAATTGACAACACCCTGTTCAGCCAAAGGCAGGAATTCAACACTCGCGGGAACCACCGGGGCCAGCCCGGTGGCGGGATATTTGATCGGACACGTCATTCCTGAAATTCAAACGACTTTCCACAACTGGCTTCGTGTGCCAGACCGGATCACTTGTGACGACACGGAGTGGGCTTCGCCCACCACCGTAGGACGGGCACATTTGCCCGTCCCGAGCGACGTTCGCGCGTCGAGAGCGAGTGACATGGGCCG
>JAYTWO010000565.1:0-2803 GCA_043743415.1 Planctomycetota bacterium | reverse complement strand
AGAAACTCGTGCCCCGCCACCCTCACCGGCTCCTCGGAATCATTAATCAGCTGCCCCTTCCGCGCTCCGTTGACCGCCCCCATGATCTGCTCGGCCAACCCATCCACCATCCCCTGCAAGTCCCGCTGGAGCGCCTCCGGCGACACCCAACCCGCGTCCCTGATCGCGCCAGTCAAGATTGCCACACCCGAATATTTGCGAGGTACACAATTTCAGGAGGCAGATCGGTTTGAAGTGCCAGATTTTCCCCCTTTGCGTCCTGGCGCCTTTGCGTCATTGCGATAAATGCTGAATCATCGCGGTTCCCGGCGGACAGAAGATTTCAACGCAAAGACGCAAGGCACCAGGACGCAAAGGGGAGGACCATCTGCGAACTCCGTTTTTCAATTGGATTGTGGCTCGTGGCAGCGCTGGGTGTTCCGCTGTCGGGGAACGGAATGAATTCCGTTCTACGTGCATGTGCGATCACAAAAAAAGCCGCGAGGAGTGGCCCCCTCGCGGCTTCGGAATTCATGGAATCAACCGGGAGTTACTCCGGTTTCTTCTCTTCTTCGGCGGCTGGAGCAGGCTCAGACTCTGGAGCAGGCTGTGCGGCATCGCCGTCCTGGCCCATGCTGAACAGCGGGCCGCCCGTGGCCCCCATCCCGCCCTTCAGTTCGCGAGGCCCTGCCGGAATGCCAGCAGCACCTCCGCCGTCCGACTTCGGACCGGCAGGAGCCTTGTACTCTTCAATCGGGGCGTCGAGCTTGCGGGAGAGGCCGATCTTGCGATCAGCACTGTCGACGCGGAGCACCTTGACCTCGATTGTGTCGCCGACCTTGACCACTTCTTCCGGGTTGGCGACCTTCTGGTCGGACAGCTCGGAGACGTGGAGCAAGCCTTCGAGCTGCTCTTCGAGTTCGACAAAGACACCGAAGTTGGTGATCTTGGTGACCTTGCCCTTGACGATCGTGCCGGGGGCGTAGCGTTCTGGAATCGGGCCCGACCACGGGTCTTGATCCATCTGCTTGAGGCCCAGCGCGATTCGCTTGCGCTGCTCGTCGACGGAGATCACCTGACAGGTGATCGAGTCGCCCTTCTTGAGCATTTCGCTGGCGTGCGAGATCTTGCGGGTCCAGGACATGTCGCTGACGTGCAGCAGTCCATCGACCCCCTCTTCCAACTCGATGAACGCCCCGTAGTTCGTGAGGTTCCGCACCGTACCGGTCACGACCTTGCCGATCGGGTACTTGGCGGTGACGTTGTCCCACGGGTTGGCCTGGGTCTGCTTCATGCCCAGCGAGATTTCCTGCTTGTCGGTGTTGATGCCGAGGACGACCACGTCCACCGGATCGCCCGACTTGACCAGTTCGCTCGGGTGGCTGACCCGCTTGGTCCAGGACATTTCGCTGATGTGAACCAGACCTTCGATGCCGTCTTCCAGCTTCACGAAGGCTCCATAGCTCATCACGTTGACCACTTCGCCCTTGATCCGCGCTCCGACTGGGTAGCGCTTATCAATGTCGTCCCACGGGCTAGGCAACTTCTGCTTCAGGCCGAGCGCGATCTTTTCCTTGTCGCGATCGATGTGCAGAACCATGACCTCGATCTCGTCATCGATCCGGACCATTTCGGTCGGGTGGCCGATGCGGCTCCAGCTCATGTCGGTGATGTGCAGCAAGCCATCGATCCCGCCCAGGTCGACGAATGCACCGAAGTCGGCGATGTTCTTGACTGTGCCCTTGCGGATCTGCTTGACTTCGAGTTCGGACAGCAGCTTCTTCTTCATGTCCGTGCGGACATCTTCGATCAGCTTGCGGCGCGAGACGACGACGTTCTTGCGGACTTCGTCGATCTTGAGAATCACACACTCGACATGGCGACCCATGAAGTCGCCAATGTCGGAGGGGCGACGGATGTCGACCTGGCTGGCGGGGAGGAACAGGTTCACGCCCTGAGCTCCGGGGCCAGAATCCTCACCACGAGCAATGTTGACCAGCAGTCCGCCCTTGATCTTGCGGACGACGGTGCCAGCGACGCGATCGTTTTCGTGGTACTTGGCCACGAACCAGACCCAGTCGCGGGCGCGGTCGGCCTTCCGCTTGGAGAGCAGCACGAGGCCGAAGTCGTCTTCCACTTCTTCCAGGAGGACTTCGATCGTCTCACCCGGCTTCGGCACGACTTCATCCGGTCCCCATTCGGACAGATGCACGATGCCTTCGCTCTTGTACCCAATATCGACAAGCACTTCTTCGCCTTCGATGCGAAGGACGGTGCCCTTGACCAGTTGATTGATGTCGAACAAACTCGCTTCTGCGTAGAGTTCGTCGGCGTGTTCTTCGGCTTCGGCAATTTCGCGGAGTGCCATCCCCATCGAGAGTTCGAGTTCCGCGTCATCACACGGGAATTCTCGAAGTAAGTTACGATCGACCATTGAAGAGACCCTGGATCTGTTGCGCTAGAAAGACGGACCGCCCGCCCTCACCAGCTTGGTGGTCGACTGACTCGAACTCTCATGGTCACAACGAATTGCAACCACAACAGGCCCGCACCTTGCCAACGAAGATGCCACCAGACCTGATTCGAAAATCAGCCGAAGCGGGGAAAGCTAGCGAAATAGTGTGTCTTTGTCCAGCCCACAGGAGTGGGGAGGGGGGAGCGGGGAGCGGGGGTGCATCAGAAAAGTAGGTCGTTGAAATAAAACGCCACTGAGGCGGCAGTTCGATTCGATTCTGGCACTCTGTGCAGACGAATGGCAGTGACTGGACCAATTCAAAGTTGAGTGTGCGCCGTGTGAGCCGCCGGGCTTGCCCGACGTGCTGCG
>JAYTWO010000564.1:0-4208 GCA_043743415.1 Planctomycetota bacterium | reverse complement strand
GCCTGAGATTTGATACCCCAAGCATTGTCACGGAGGCTCACACTTTGAACCAAGCCCAGTTCCCGACGACGCTGAAAAGTGCAAAAGTCGAGGCTACGGAAACGCGAGCCGCGAGGGCCGGGGGTGAGGGGGAGCCAGCGGGGTACTGCCCTCATGTGCGAAGGCACCCCGACTCCCGCCTGCGGATCTCTCGCCCTGCCAGGAAACGCTCGTCGCGCGTATACTCCGTGGGTTCCCGCGCCGACCGTCTCCGCAGAAAGCCCTCCTCATGGCCACCAGCCCCTGGACCATTGCCCCGACGAATGAGAACTTCGAAGCCGAGGTTCTCGAACGCTCGATGACCACGCCAGTCGTGGTCGACTTCTGGGCCACGTGGTGCGGCCCGTGCCTGCAACTGGCTCCGATCCTCGACAAGCTCACCGCCGAGTTCGCGGGGAAGTTCATCCTGGCCAAGATCGACACCGACAAGCAGCCCGACCTGGCGGCTGCGTTCGGCGTGCAATCGATCCCGCTGGTCGTGATCGTGAAGGACGGCCAGATCGCCGATGGGTTTCAGGGAGTCAAATCGGAGGCCGAGGTCCGGGCCTGGATCCAGAAGCAGATGCCCTCCCCGACGGAAGTGCTGGTCTTCGCCGCCGCCGCCTTGGAGGCGACCGCAGCGAGCGAGGCCGAAGCCAAATACCGCGAGGCTCTGGTTCTGGAACCCGCTCACGAGGGAGCACAGATCGGCCTGGCCCGCGTGCTGTGCCTGCGCGAGAAATACGACGAGGCCAGTGCGATCATTGTGGAGCTGGAGCAGCGCGGCTCCCTCGACCCCGAGGCCGAAGCCCTGAAGGCGAAGATCGAACTCCATGCCGCCGCCGAAGAGTCCGGCTCCGTCGACGAGGCCCGCCAAGCGATTGCGGCCAACCCCAAAGACTTCGAGGCCAGAGTCCGTCTGGCCGAAGCGCTGGCCAGTGTCGGCAAAAACACCGAGGCTCTCGATACGTGCCTGGAGGTCATCGAGAACGGCAGCGGCCCGATCCGCGACAAAGCCAAGGACGCGATGGTCCTGATCCTGAGCACCATCACCGATGTGCAGTTTACCACCGTGTATCGCCGCAAACTGGCGACGGCCTGGTGTTGAGTTGGAGAGGGCTGGCATCTCCCTGGAGACTCATTTGCACTCTTCGGAGGTGCGTGTGATGGCAAAGTAGATCACATAGATCCACGAGAAAATCCCCGCGAGGATGGCCCACAGGATCGAACGGTTCCGCTGCCACGAACAGACCACGGCGAGGACAGATCCCAGACCGATCCCCGACTGAGCAGCGGTATGCGATGTGATTTGAGCGATGAGCATGGAGTCCGTCCCGATCTGATCATGGACCGTCAGTGAGTGGTGGCACAGAGTGCATCGTTCGCGGCCCGGTGTCGGGAAGTCAATGGGGAGGGGGCCGGGTTGTCAGTGTCCCCGATTCACGGTTTATTCAAATTCGTCCGTTGACTGGCCAGCGGCTCCCGGTAGCATGAACCCGCGAGGTCGTCGACGGTTCGTGGTGGACGATTTCCTCGGCTTTGTCGACTGCACCCACTCACTCACTTGAGGCTGACCATGTTGAGAATGATCGCTGTTGCGGCTCTTGTTCTGCTCGCCGCTGTTCCCACTTTCGCCGCTGAGGTCAAGGTCGGTGACAGCGTGATTGCCTTCTGGGATCCCGGGAAAGCCTACTTTGTGGGCACAGCTGTGGAGCAGACGGGGACGGGATTTCTGGTGGTGTTCGAAGACGGAGATCAGGTCGAAGTCGCCCAGACTGAGATTCGCCTCAACGACATCAAGGCCGGGTCCACTGTCATGGCCCGCTGGGAAGACGGCGAGTTCTATAGCGGCAAGGTGACTAAGATCGTGGGCCGGGCGCTGTTTATCGAGTTCGACGACGGGGATACCGGCTGGGTGGCGTGGTCGGAGATTGGGTTAAAGAAGTGAGCCCAATGGCACGCGTGTGCATTAGAAAAGTCGGCAGCCGCCAATGACTGCTCCCTCTCCCCCGCAATCGGCTTGATCGCCGGGGGATCGAGTGACTGCGGGGGAGACGCTGCTCTCCGCGTTCGGACACTCCGGAACGCTGGCCAGGACTGATCGGATGGATGGACGGACTTCGTTCACGATTCACATCCGAAGTCGATCACACTCTGAGGTTTCCCAGCCATGTCTCAGCCGATCCAGACCGCCGTGACGATCAGCCTAGTTCCACAGGCCAAGGGGGGGCCGTTCGTGTTCTGGGACGACCTGGCACAGGGGATTGCCACAGCTGCGTCGCTCGGGTTTGATGCGGTCGAGTTGTTCGCCCCGGGTCCAGATGCAGTGCCTCCGGAGGCGCTGCGGAAGCAACTCACCGACCAGGGGCTCCAGCTGGCTGCTGTCGGAACCGGGGCGGGCTGGGTGGTTCATAAGTGGACGCTCACCGATCCCGACGCAGGGATTCGGAAGAAAGCGGCGGACTTCATTCGGTCGATGATCGACTTCGGCGGAGCCAACCAGGCCCCGGCGATCATCGGCTCGATGCAGGGGCGGTGGGGTGGGAGCGTCGACAAAGCGACCGCGCGAGGCTGGCTGGGCGAGGCGCTCGTCGACCTCGGCGAGCATGCGAGTCAGTACAATGTCCCGCTGCTCTACGAACCGCTGAACCGATACGAGACCAACCTGTGCAACACGCAAGGGGACGGCGTGTTGTTGTTGGAAGAGTTCGGAGCCACGAACTCGCGATTGCTGGCCGATCTGTTTCATATGAACATTGAAGAGGTCGACATGGCGGCCGGTCTCCGTCAATCGGGTCGCTGGCTGGGGCATGTGCATTGCGTTGACACGACCCGCTGTGCCGCTGGAGTGGGCCACATGAACTGGCCACCGATTGTGCAGGCATTGCGAGAGATCCATTACGGCGGGTACGTCTCGGCGGAGTGCCTGCCGTGGCCGAACTCGGCGGCAGCGGCGGAGCAAACGATTCGGAAGTATCGGGAGTTGTTCGGGACGGAGTGAGGGCCAGTGTCGCCTTTCACTCCGCGAAAGGACGCCCGAAAAAGTGAAAACCTTGAATTGCCCCCTCCCCAAAAACATTCGGATGAACCCTGATTCTGATCGTGTCTGTTCAGGGACGGCGGCATCAAGGTGGGTGCCCCTGGCAAACTCCAGCCGGGAGGAGGGGGGGGCGGAGGGCTTCGACTGATCGCTCAACCCTCAACCCTCCTCATACCTCGGCGATAACCCGAGTTGCTCCAGAATCTCTCGCTCGCGAGACCGCATCAGCGCCTGCTCCGCATCGCAGAGATCATCATAGCCACACAGGTGCAACAGCCCATGCACGAGGTACAGACAGACCTCCGCCTGCGGCTCCCACCCATACTCGCGAGCCTCGCGCAGAGCGGTGTCCCCGCTGAGGATCACATCCCCATGCAACCACTTCCCGGCCCCTCGCCCCTTCTTCGGTGAGGAGGCCGGAATGGATCGCGGGTCCGCAGCGCCGGAGTCGAGCAGGAAGCTGATGACATCGGTCGGGTAGTCGTGCTGCAAGTAGTCGCGATTCACCCGGTGGATCGCCGGATCGTCGACGACCACAATGCTGATCTCAGCCTCCACAACCCCCTCAGCCTCCAGCGTCAGTAGTGCCACCCGCCGCAATTCGTCCTCCGAAACAGCCACAGCGGTCTGCTCATTGGAGATCAGAATCTGCATGGCCGCGGACATCCGAGACTTTCGCGAAGGGACGTGAACCTGGCGTTCATGCCACTCAGGCGAGTGGCATGAGAGGAATTATCAGTTATCAGCCGCAGGGCGCTAGCCCACGGTTGAAACCGGACGCTAGCGCGTTCCGGCTGATCGGTAGATTCTCAACTGCCGCTCGCCTCAGTGTAAGCATGCCTTCACCCTTCAGATAGCCCATCCCACCGAGAGAAGGCCCTCTGGCCGCTGGGCCGTCTATCCGGCTCCGGGGGGGGAATAAAGGTGTCAGGAACCGTTGATTGCCAGTTCTCCCGTGTTTTCCTTGATACGGTTCCTGGCGGGGTGGCCCAGACGTGGCTTTTAACGTCTGGGTGACGCAGTAGACGTAGTAGACGTAGTAGACGTAGTAGACGTAGTAGACGTAGTAGACGTAGTAGACGTAGTAGACGTAGTAGACGTAGGTCAGGCTGTGCCTGATCGATCAGGCACAGCCTGACCTACGCGGGGT
>JAYTWO010000563.1:0-6883 GCA_043743415.1 Planctomycetota bacterium | reverse complement strand
CCGCTGGGTTCGCGGCGACCACCCACCGTTGAAACGGTGGGCTATTATCAACCGTCCCTACCGGGACGAAGAGCGGACTGGCCACGGACTGCCCGTGAGAATCACAAAGTGCGTCTCGCACTCGCATGCTGGAGTGCCTTCGCCAACTGGCGGTACTCCGTCGTCTCTGCCTCCTCTCCCCCACAATCGATGTGGCATTCAGAGTGGACTACACTGTGGGGGAGAGGGGGCAGGATGCCGCCAATAGGCGAATGCACCCAACCGTACGTCAATATCTGCGTGGATTTGAAGACATCGGTCGGTGTTGATACCCTGCACCGCCCCGTGTCACACTCATGAGTGTGACACGTCCCTCCCAGCACTCCCCCCCTCCACAGGCCCGCCATGCTGCGATCACGCTGCTCTCTCGTGTTGTTTTCCTGGGCGGCACTGACCCTCCTGCCGCTGGCCTCCAGTGATGGCCAGGAAAACTGGCCGCAGTGGCGCGGTCCCCAACGAGATGGGATCAGTCCTGACAAGGGCCTGCTGAAGGAATGGCCCGCCGAAGGCCCGAGTGTGCTGTGGCAGGTCGACACTGTGGGGGTCGGCTATTCGTCCGTCACGGTTGTGGGGGGACGGATCTATACGCAGGGAGACCTCCACGGCGTCGAGCATGTGCTCTGTCTGGATGCCCAGACCGGCAAGGTGCTATGGGCCACCCAGCCGGAGCCCGTGAAGCAACGTCTCGCCGAACGGGTCGCCAGGGAACTGAAAGACCTCGACACCAATCAAGACGAGACCATCGACGAGGTCGAGGCCATCCACCGCCTCGGCTTCGAATACAACAGCTTCGACGCCAAGGCCCCAGGTGATGCCCAGGAATTGGCCACAGCTCGCACGCAACGACTCTTCAAACTGCTCGACACGAATCAGGATCAGAAGCTGTCGGGCGACGAGGTGCCCCCACGGTTCTATAACGAATTCGAACGCATTGAGAAGGAAGACAACACCGCTGACGCGAAAGCCCTGGCCACGACTCGCACAGCGGCGTGGATGACGGCGTATGACAAGAACGCCGACCAGGTGATCGATCGCGAAGAAGCTCGCAACAATATCGTCGACCACTACTTCGGTCGCATGGACAAGCAGGATGAAGCCACGAAGAAGGGCGACGAGAAGCTGAGCACTGAGGAGATCGAGACCTACTTGCAGATGCGGGAAGCGGGCAAGGATGGCGTCATTACCGCCGAAGAGATGGGTGCCTACTACGCCCATCGATACCCGCACGGCGACGGCCAGCTGACCCCGGATGAAGTGCGGGGCTACTTCGGTGGCTATCGCAACGGACAAGGTGACGGCCCTCGCGGTACGCCGACCGTCGAGGGTGATCGCGTCTATACAGAAGGTGGCGACGGTGACATCACCTGCATGGAAGCGGCCACCGGCCAGACGATCTGGCATGTGAACCTTTCCAGTGATTTTGGTGGAGGCCGACCGGGCTGGGGCTATAGCGAGTCGCCGCTGCTCGAAGGCGACATGCTGATCGTCACTCCCGGCGGGAAGCAGGGAACGGTCCTGGCCCTCGATAAGAAGACCGGATCGAAGATCTGGCAAAGCGACGAAGTCACCGAAGGGGCGCACTACAGCACGCCCGTAGTCGCCGAGATTCAGGGAGTCCGCACGCTCGTGCAGTTCGCCCGCGAAAGCGTGTTCGGCCTGACCCTCGACGGTGGCCGGTTCCTTTGGAAGTACAGCGGGGCGGCCAATGGGACCGCGAACTGCGCGACGCCGATCGTGGCCGACAATCTGGTGTTCAGTTCCAGCGCGTATGGCACGGGCGGCGGTCTGGCCAAGATCTCGAAGGACGGCGACAAGCAAAAGGCGGAAGAGGTCTACTTCGAGAAGAAGCTGGGCAACCACCATGGCGGCATCGTCAAGGTGGGCGACCACATGTACGGGTTCGACAACGGCCTGCTCTGCATGGACTTCAAGACCGGCCAGATCGCGTGGCAGAACCGCAGCGTCGGCAAGGGCTCGCTGGTGGTGGCCGATGGTATGCTGTACCTGCTCAGCGAAGGGCACGAAGTCGCCCTCGCCGAAGCGACCCCGGAAGCTTACAAGGAACACGGTCGCTTTAAGATCCCCAACCACGGCCGCCCCAGCTGGGCGCACCCCGTGGTCATCGGCGGTGTGTTCTACATCCGCGACCAGCAGTCACTGACAGCCTACAAAGTGCGTCCATAAAGCTCTCGCCCGGTTAGCCGCGACGCGAAGGCTTTGCGCAGCGGAGCGTCGCCCGCCCCGCCCACCCGATTGCCCCTGGCGGACCCATTGAAGTATTCTGATTGATCGCAACTGTCCTTTCCGGGATGGTTTGTGAGCGAACGGGAAGAGAGCCTCATGACTGATCGATCCGTGAAACTCTGGCTGGGTGTGGTGGCGGTTCTCTGTGTGGCACTGGCGGGGTCGTTGCGGGCCGAGGAGACAGCGTTTGCTCCGGAGCAGATTGAGTTCTTTGAGAAGCAGGTCCGCCCGCTGTTTGTCGAGCACTGTCAGAAGTGCCACGGGCCGACGAAGCCAAAGGGGAATCTGCGGCTCGATTCGCGGGAGGCGGTCCTCACGGGAGGGGACACGGGTCCGGCGCTGGTGCCGGGCAATCCCGACGAGAGCGAGTTAATTAAAGCCCTGCGGTATGACCCCGACGGGTATCAGATGCCGCCGGACGGGAAGCTGCCACCGGAGGTGGTGGCGGTGTTTGTGAAGTGGGTCGAGATGGGGGCTCCGTGGCCCTCTACGACTTCGGGGACTGGTCAGGGGGCCGCTAGGTCTTGGGAAGAGACATTCGCCACGCGGGCCGAGCGCTGGTCGTTTCAGCCGCTGCAGCGAGTGGCTCCTCCGGTGGTGAAGAACCGCGACTGGGCGCGGACGCCGATCGATCGATTCTTGCTCGCCAAACTCGAAGAAGCAGGGTTGGCCCCTGCTGCGGAGACCGACCGACGGACATGGATGCGCCGCGTGTACTTCGACACGATCGGGTTGCCCCCCGCACCGGAAGCTGTGGTCGCGTTTGTGGCGGATGAGTCGCCGGATGCGTTTGAGAGAGTGGTCGATGAGCTACTCGCCTCCCCGCGATTCGGCGAGCGGTGGGGTCGGCACTGGCTCGACCTGGCGCGGTACGCCGAGTCGCGCGGACACGAATTCGATGCCGACATTCCGAACCCCTGGCACTACCGCGACTACGTCATTCGGGCATTGAACGACGATCTGCCGTACGACCGGTTTGTGGTCGAGCACATGGCGGGAGACTTGGTGAATATCACTGAGCGTACCAAAGCCCAGGGGTTGCACCCCCTGGGCTTTCCCTCTGTCGATCAACCATCAACCATCAACCATCAACCTCTCCTCGCCACCGGATTCTGGTATCTCGGCGAGTGGGTCCACTCGCCGGTCGACATTCGCAAGGACGAAACCGACCGCATCGACAACATGCTGGAGGTCTATGGCAAGACCTTCTTGGGCCTGACCATCTCCTGTGCCCGCTGCCATGATCATAAGTTCGACCCGATCTCGCAGAAGGACTACTACGCCCTGGCCGGGTACTTGAAGAGTACCAGCTATGCACAGCGGCCCTTCGAATCGCTCGCTCAAAATCAGCGGGTGCAGGCTCAGCTGCGAGACCTGTCCGCGCGGGCAGAGGGGCCAATCTCGGCGGTGTATCAGGCCGCCGCGAAACCGACGTTGAGCCAGCTCAACCACTACTTGCTGGCGGTGCGGGAGACGCTGGCCTCTCCGATAGAATCCAAGACGGTCGCTGCCAACAGCCAGGACTTCGAGGACTTCGAAAGCGGTTCCTACGACGGCTGGGAACTGACCGGTGATGCCTTCGGCAAGAAGCCACAGACGCAGGAGACCATCGGAAGTTACCAGGGAAACGTCCAGGCTCATGGGAAGTTCTTCGTCAACTCTCATCAGTTCCGGGACGGCCTGCGCGGGGACGACCATGTCGGGACGATGACTTCGCGCGAGTTTAAGATCGAGCACGATACGCTGGCCTTCCTGATCGGCGGCGGACCGCATGTCGGGAAGACGTGCATGAACCTCCTCATCGAAGGCAAAGCCGCCCTCACCGCCACCGGACATAGCTCCAACCAGATGCGGAGCGAGACGTGGGATCTGCGTCCGTTTCGCGGGAAGATGGCGCGGCTGCAAATCGTGGATGAGGAACGCGGCGGCTGGGGGAACATCGGGATCGATCATCTGGTGTTCCAAACCGGGGCCGGTGTGCAGGTCGAGTCCCCGGAGTTTGCCGCACGGATCGAGCAGGTGGCGAAGCTGCGAGGAGTGAACCCCGAGAGGCTCATGCAGTGGGTCAAACACACGCTGCTCGCCGCTGAGGATGTCACTGATCCGTTCCATCACTGGGCGAAGTTCGCGACAGGTAAGACGGCCTACCCGGAGGTTCCAGCGGCACCGCCAGCTGTGGATCTCACCGGGGCGACGCTGCTGCCGCTGCTCGACCAGGACGGGGTGTACTACTCGTTCCCGAAGGCCGACGGTGGCCCGCGCGTGTGGCTCTCCGACAACCCCGAAGCCCCGATCACGAGCGTGGCGACGGCCCCCCGCGCGGTGCTGGTCGACCCCGACTTTGCTCAACTCAAGGACCGCGAAGGCACGATGCGGGACAGTGGGGCGCTGGGCGGCATGGGACGCGCGGGGCGGACGCTCCGCACCGCGAGTTTTGAGATCACCACGGGGCGGATTGCCGCCTGGGTGAAGGGCGGATGTGCGACGTATGTGGTCGTCGATTCGCATGCTCTGGTGCAGGGGCCCCTGCATGGTTCGCTCGTCCGGAAGCAAGGGGCGGCCCCCGCGTGGCACTGGGTCGAGCATGATGTGACGCGGTACAAAGGGCACTTCGCGCACTTGGAATTCGTGGCCGAGGCGGGGACTGATTTCGCGGTGGAAGCCGCGTTCCAAGTCGAGCAGCTGCCCGGCCCGCTGACCTCACCTGTGGCCTTGAACCTGCTGAACCTCGACCCGACGCAGCCTCTGCCCGGTGAGGCCCTCGACTGGATGCGGCAGCACCCGGCCCTGTTCGGTCTCGACTCGCCGGAGGTAAAGCTGCAGTTGGCGGCTGTCTCGCGTCCGTTCATTGAGGAGCGACGCCAACTCGTCTCGCACATCGTCCCGATCTCCGCAACCGCTCCGACGATGCTGGAGGGATCGGGCGCGGATGAGGCACTCCTAATTCGCGGCAACTCGAGCAAGCCGGGTGAAGCTGTCTCACGCCGATTCATCGAGGTGTTCCACGGACAGGGCCCCGCTGCGAAAGAGACGGGCAGCGGACGGCTCGATCTGGCTCGGCAGATGACCGACCCGCAGCAAACACCGTTGGTGCCGCGCGTGATCGTGAACCGCATCTGGCACCACTACTTCGGGCGCGGCATCGTCGCCACTCCGGATGACTTCGGCCACATGGGTCAACTGCCGACCCACCCCGAACTACTCGACTGGCTGGCGACGGAACTGGTCCGCGAGGGCTGGTCGCAGAAGCAGATTCACCGCGTGATCCTGCTCTCGGCGGCATACCGCATGGGGTCGGAAGAGCACCCAGCCCAGGGGTTGCAACCCCTGGGCGTTCACTCTGACACTCAACCACATCCCGATCCTAGCAATCTGCTGCTGCACCGCATGAACATCAAGCGGCTCGAAGGGGAGGTCATCCGCGATGCGCTGTTCTCGCTCTCGGGGCGGAGCGATGACCGGATGTTTGGACCGAGCGTGCCGATCGCGCTGAATGCCTTTCAGGACGGGCGCGGCAAGCCCGGTTCGGGCCCGGTCGATGGGGCCGGGCGGCGGAGTATTTACCTCTCGGTCCGCCGCAACTTCTCGGAATCGTTCCTGACCGTGTTCGATCTTCCGAACCCACACACTTCGGTGGGCCGCCGCAGCGTCTCCAACGTCCCGGCCCAGGCATTGGCGCTGCTCAACTCGCCGATGGTCGTCGAGCAAACCCGCTTGTGGGGCGAACGCCTCTGCCGCGAGACTCCCCAGTCGTCGACGAGTGAGCGGATCAACCGGCTCTATCAGCTGGCATTCTCCCGACTCCCGACCGCTGAGGAGCGAAACGCAGCCAACGAGTTTGTGAAAGCCTCCGCCATCGACCACGGCGGCAACGAGGCGGCCCCGCCGGTGTGGGCTGATTTGTGCCATGTGTTGCTCAATGCGAAAGAGTTTATTTATATCCGGTGATTGGGGAGTGGCGGTTTAAGGGGAAGCATCCGGGCAGGCTGTGGCTCGCTCTGCTAACATACCGCCTCGCGAACCCGATGGCGTGGGAGATGTCTTGTGACTGTGACCTGCCTCTTCTCTTTGACTGAAAGTCCCCCTTGGACTGGCCTGCTGATCTCGATGACCAAATTGCCCGGACGATGCGCTGGGACCAGTTTCGGCTGACGCGCGCTTGGCGATCCGTGCAACAGCTCAATGCGCAGGGGAAGCCGTTCGATTCGCAGTTGCAGAAGCTATTGCAGGATGTCGAGAAGTCGACGCGGACGCGAGAGCAGCGGACCGCCGATCTGCCGAAGATTCAGTACGACGCGGAGCTGCCGATCACCGGTCGGCGGGATGAGATCATCGCGGCGATTCGCGAGCATCAGGTGATCGTCGTCTGCGGCGAGACTGGGTCGGGGAAGTCGACGCAGTTGCCGAAGATGTGCCTCGAAGCCGGGCGGGGGATGAGCGGGATCATCGGCCATACGCAGCCTCGCCGCATCGCCGCCCGCTCGGTCGGGGCGAGGCTGGCGGAGGAACTGGGCGTCAAGCTCGGGGGGCAGGTCGGGTACAAGATCCGGTTCAACGATGTCTCCAGCCCGCGTTCACTCATCAAGCTGATGACCGACGG
>JAYTWO010000562.1:0-12128 GCA_043743415.1 Planctomycetota bacterium | reverse complement strand
ACCGGTGCGCCCGCCTCGAAATAGAGCCTGCCCTGATCGTCCGTGATATCGAATACCCGATTGTACGTCAGTGCCTTCGGGGCGGACATCCATTCCACTGGAGTTGTTGGATTCACCGAGATGAACACATCAGAGAAGTACTCCATGACTGTCCTCTGCGGCGTGGGATTGATGTGATTGACATAAGTCACCTCACACAGATCAACAATCGGTTTGTCGATGCTGTGTTCCGTGCAAAACAAGACCAACATCTCGAACCAACGTGAGAACTGCTCACTGATCTGCTCAAAATCGATGTACACTGATCCGTCGGCTGAATGTCCCCAATTCATGATCAATCGATTGCTTTGCAGTTGAAGCAGCTCATTCGTTGATCCCTTCCGAGAGAAGACCATCCTAGGCAAGGGCGGAATCAATTCGAGTCCGAATCGATGTCGTGGCTGGCGAGCAACGAACGGAAAAGGCTCATCGATTCGCTCAAGCGGATTCTGACGTTCGAAATCCGGATACTCACCACGAATGAGGTTGTACCATAGACCGAAATGAACAATGTCAAATGGGTACAGTTCCTGAAACTGCACTGAGAGTACTCGTTCCACCACCGGTGGCTTCATGAACTTGGGGCCGTTCATCGCATTGATCCTGACCAAATACTCGTCGCAAGTCCTTGAGTCACAGAATTCTTCGTCGAATGGGAGGGAGGTGGCAATGTCAATTCCGTCTGACATTGTTGAAACGCCTAAGTCTGCGAAATGGAAGCTGCCAACGCAAGGGAAATCGGCGGTTTTTGCCGGTGCCGGGAATTCCCATTCAGACCGACGGCACGCACCAGTCTATTTCCGCGTTCATTTTGCGTCGGACACAGAGCGTCAGTCACCGGACAAACGAACGGGGAACATACAATTCCGCTTCGGAAAGGGGGTGGATTGCGGAGTGAAATGCCAAAGACAGAGGGTGAATAAAGGTGTCAGGAACCATATCCGTCTCCCTCGGTCCACTGATGTCAACACAAAGGTTCCTGACACCTTTATTCCCTTTTTTATTCTTCCACGGTCCACTGATGTCAACACAAAGGTTCCTGACACCTTTATTCTTCCCTGACCTACCTCACTTTCCAGTCTGCATCACAGAGGAATCCCCGGTCCTGCGTGAGCAGCGCCTCGGCGGGAATGCGGTCGAACAATTGCCGCGCCAGCGTCAGCTCGCCCTCGTGCAACCCGCCCACCGATCCAAACACCACCCAGACTCATCCACCGAAAATGTCGAGCTTCCTTGCTCACCCATCGCCACGCCCTCCTGGCTCGCCTCGGAACGTGACCCGTCACAAGGGAGCAGGAGACCGTGAGTTAACACCGAATTGAACGGTATTGGGGTTAACCGGGGGCGCGAAGTCTTCGAAGCGGAGCGCGACGCCTACAGATCCTCGTCCGACTGCATCACGCCCCAGCCGTCCGGCTCGCCGCCGCATTCGCGGGCGATGTCCCCCAGCTCCAACTCCACACGGCAGACTTCTTCGTACGTCGGGACCATCGTCACCAGACAAATGACATCGAACCCCTCGCCCAGCGACTCATCGATCTCGCCGAACTCGTCCTCTTCGGCGTCTTCCATCAGTTCGGCGTTGTTGTAGATATCGACATCGATGTTCATGTTCGACATCCGCTGCTCCATTTCGAGCGCCGAGTCTTCATCGGGGAACAGGTGGCAGAACTCAATCTCGTGTTCCTGGGACAAGTCCATGCCCGCGTCGACCATCGATTGCAGGACCGCGCCATTGGCATCATTGGGGAATTTCATGAGAAGCCTCCGGGGGCCAACGAGAATCGAATCCGACCGACAGCCAATGCTGTCACATTCCGCAGGATAACGGGCGATTTCGTCGAGGCAACCGCTTGCGAGGATTTTTCGGCTGAGTTCTCCCGCAGAACAGGTTCGACAGTGATCGTCGAATGTTCCGCGTCAGTTGATCATTGTGTGGTGAAACTTGGGGTGCCGCAGGGCTGGCTTGTTCGAGACCAGCGTAGACATCTACCATATCGTCCGACGCAAACAGGCATCTCCGCGAATCCCCCATGCCCACCACCATTCTCTTGGCCGATCTACTCAGCGCCTATGAATGGGTGAGTGCGGGAGGTTTCTCGGAAAACTCGGCTTACATCTCTCGGGCGACGGGCCAGATTCTCTGGTCGTCCGACGACAACGACATTGAGGAGCCACTCCCGGAGGACATTGATAAGCCTGGCCTCTATCTGTCCGTCCCTCAGAAGCACGACCTCGATCTCGGGAATCGGCTCGTGTTCCGTTTTGCCGAGGACCACCTGCCCGATTTGTATCAGGACGTTCGCGACATGTTTCGCCAGAAAGGCGCTTACTCACGTTTCAAGGACTTGCTCGATCGTCAGGGCCAGTTGGAGGCTTGGCATCGATACGAAGAGCAGGCCACGGAGGCTGCACTCCGGGAGTGGTGCCAAGGCAAGGAGCTGACGTTGGATCAGTCGGATACCGGGCTTCTCAATGATCCGCAGGTGCAAAGTGGGTACGGCACTGCGAACCTGCCAGATCGGCATGCCTCCGGCCCTGTCTCGGTTTCGCGACCGTATTGACCCCCTTTCCTCAGCGAAATAAACTCCGGCCCGGCAGGGATTTCCGTTCGCTGGTGATTTCGCTGGTTTCGCATGACGCACCTTGGGAACGGGGATTGCGTTCAGACTGAACTTGCGGCTGTTGGGGCGGAATGGATGAGATTGACCGGCAAAAGTTGCCGGTGTGGGGAGTGTCGCCTTTCGCTCCGCGAAAGGACGTTCTTTCGCGGAGCGAAAGACGACACTCATCGATGCGACGCTCACTCCCCAGCCACGCCCGTTTTTTCGAATGACCGGTTCCGTCCAGATCGACGGGCAGCCCGGCATTCCGAATCCGAGAGACATCATGGACGTGTTTGACAAGGTCGGCGAGTTCTTCAACGGCATGACCTCGCTCGCGGAACGCGGCATTCGCGGCGTGTTCGGCTCCTCCAACGAGAGAGCAGTCCGGCGCGTGGGGTACGTCCGGCATCGCGACGGCAGCAGCCTGATCATCCCCGGTTCAGCCCTGGACCGGATCAACCAACTCGAACCCGACTTCGAGAAGCTCTCCGAAGGAGAACTCAAGGAGACGGCCTCGAAGCTCCGCGCCAAGCTGGCGGATGGCAAGACGCTGGAAGACATCCTGCCCGAGGCGTTCGCCGCGGTGCGTGAGTCGGGCAAGCGCTACCTCAAGATGCGGCACTACGATGTGCAGATGGTCGGCGGGTATGTGCTGCACCAGGGGAAGATTGCGGAGATGGTGACCGGGGAGGGCAAGACCCTCGTCTGTACATTGCCCGCGTTCCTCAACGCCTTGGCGGGCAAGGTCCACGTGATCACCGTCAACGACTACCTCGCCAAACGCGACATGGAGTGGGTCGGCCCCACGCACATCGGGCTGGGCCTCACCGTCGGGGCGATTCAGTCCCCGATGCAGCCGTGGGACCGCCAGCCGCAGTACGCCTGCGACATCACCTACGGCACGAGCAACGAGTTCGGCTTCGACTACCTCCGCGACAATATGAAGCCGCGCAAGGACATGCAGGTCCAGGGCCGCCTCGACTTCGCCATCGTCGACGAAATCGACAACATCCTCATCGACGAGGCCCGCACCCCGCTGATCATCTCGGGTCCGGCCGAAGACGACATCACGAAGTACGCGACAGCCGACAAGGTCGCCCGCCAACTCAAACGGGACGAGGACTTCGAGGTCAAGGAGAAGGAGCATACCTGCCACCTGACCGAGGCGGGCATGCGCCGCGCGGAAGGCTTGGCCGGGGTCGAGAGCTTCTACACCACCGGGAACATGGAGTGGCCGCACCTGATCGACCAGTCGCTCAAGGCCCACTTCCTCTACAAGCGGGACGTGAACTACGTCGTCGAGAACGGCGAGATTGTCATCGTCGACGAGAACACCGGTCGCAAGATGCCCGGTCGCCAGTGGAGCGACGGTTTGCACCAAGCCTGTGAAGCCAAGGAAGGGGTGCGGATCAAGGAGGTCTCTCAGACGCTGGCCACCGTCACACTCCAGAACTACTTCAAGCTGTATCACAAGCTGTGCGGGATGACCGGGACCGCGATGACCGAGTCGACCGAGTTCATCAAGATTTACGGACTCGAAGTGATCGCCGTTCCGACGAACCGCCCCGTGAAGCGTGTGAATCATCCGGACGTGATCTACCGCACCGAACGGGAGAAGTGGAACGCGGTCGTCGATGAGATCCTGGAGGTTCACAAGACCGGTCGTCCGATGCTGATCGGAACCAAGTCAATTGAGAAGAGCGAACACATCTCCGCCATGCTCGGGCGACGGGGCATCAAGCACAGTATATTGAACGCCAAGCACCACGAGCGGGAAGCCGAGTTCATCGCCCAGGCCGGTCGACTGAACGGCGTGACCATCGCCACGAACATGGCCGGTCGCGGGACCGACATCATCCTCGGCGGCAACCCCGAGTACATGGCCTGGGAGAAGCTGAAGCTCAAGTACGGTTCGCGCCTCGATGTCCCCAAAGAAGAATGGGACCAAGCCAGCCATGAGATCGCCGATCAGCAGGGCATGAAAGCCGAAGGCCGCCAGGTCGCCGAAGCAGGTGGCCTGCATGTCGTGGGTACCGAACGTCACGACTCACGCCGCATCGACCTCCAGCTGCGTGGCCGCTCGGGTCGCCAGGGTGACCCCGGCTCGAGTCGGTTCTTCCTGTCTCTGGAAGACGACCTGATGCGGGTCTTCGCTGGGGACTGGGTACGGAACGTTCTCGCCTGGCTGGGCATGCAGGAGGGGGAAGCCATCGAGCACTCGATGGTCACCAAGCAGATCGAGAAGGCCCAGAAGAAGGTCGAGGAGCGGCACTTCGACTCGCGCAAGAACCTCCTCGAATACGACGAGGTGATGGACTTCCAACGCAAGGCGGTCTACTCCTATCGCCAGCGGATCCTGGATGGAGCGAGTTGTCGCGAGATCATGTCCGACATGATGCAGCGGCAGGTCGAGAAGTCGGTCCAGTCATTCCTCTCTCCGAGATATCCGTTCCAGACTCTGGCCGCCTGGGCCACGCTGACCATGGGGATTGAGATCGTCGAGGACGACGTGCGCGGCATGGACCAGAACCAGGGGGTCAATTACCTGACCACCGAAGCCGAACGCCAGGCTGACTCGCTGCTGAACGAGCAGGTCATCGAGAACTTGCCCAAAGAGTTGCCGGAGTCCGATTGGAACTGGCAGGCATTCTCCAGTTGGGTCAATCGCAAGTATGGACAGAACACCAACCCGCGCGAGCTGCACCGCATCGCCCAGCCGGATGGGGCCGAGGGCGTCGACACCGACGCACTGCACCGGGCGATGTTGGAGCGGGCGGTCGAGCACATCAACAAGACCGACTTCGAGCCGCTCGGCATGTTCCTGCACGAAGACTTCGGTCGCAATCAGCTTTCGGGCTGGCTGAACCACCAGTTCGGGCTGGCCATCCCCGCGTCGCAGTTCAACATTCATGAGGAGCCGGAGAAGGCCATCCCGTTCATCATGCAGAAGCTTCGCGAGCGGTACGATGAGCAGGACGCCCGCTTCCCGGTCATCATCAGCTTGATGCGGTTCCAGGGGAACGCCACCACTCCGGCGGACCGCGAGGGCCTCATCCGCTGGGCCAACAATCGCTTCCGCGGCCACCTCGAAGCGCAGGCGACACAGTCACTGGCGATCGAGGGACTGGCCGAAAAGATTCTCGACGCCAGCCGCGAGTTCCTGCCGAAGGACGACATCACTGCTCAGGTGAATGCCTTCATGGCCCGGGCCTTCCCGAAGATCAAGGGGAAGCCCGGTCCGCTCAAGGACACCCAGCCACTCCGCGAGCTGCACGACTTCGTCTTCCAACGCTTCGAGGCGGAACTCGACCTCGACGAGATGAAGCAGCAACCGCAGGAGACGACCAAGATCGAGGCCCTCAAAGCCTACGAGATGAAGTACCGCCCCGAGATGGGACAGGCCGAGCGGCAGGTGCTGCTCGAACTGCTCGACAATGCCTGGAAGGAACACCTGTACCACATGGACTTCCTGCGGCAAAACGTGGGACTCGTCGGGTACGCTCAGAAAGACCCCAAGGTCGAGTACAAGCGGCAGGGCATGAAAGAGTTCGACGCCATGTGGGATCGCATCGGCGAGGCCGCCACCGCTGCCGTCTTCCGCCTCGAACGCGAAAGCGACCCCCGTTTCCTCCGCGATGTCTGGCACGAGACCGCAGCCGTGCATGAGTCGGCAGCTCCGATCATGGAGGAGCCGGTGGCCGACAGGCATCCGAAGTCTTCCGAGACTTCGGATGTCTCGCAGAGCGGCCCCCAACCGGGGCAAGCCGTGACCGCGATCGAGCCGATCCGCAACCGCGAGAAGAAGCTCGGCCGCAACGATCCGTGCCACTGCGGGAGTGGGAAAAAGTACAAGAACTGCCACGGCGGGGCGTAGGGGTGGAGTTCAGTAGCTACGTTCTCCGGAACGTGGGCTATCGTCTCTCGGCGCTTGTGGAAGTCCATCGACACTCGCCCACGTTCTGGCGAACGTGGCGACAGGGGAAAGACACATGCGAACCATCACCGTGGACGAAGCCCGTGCGGAATTTCCGCAAGTGTTGCTGGAAGTCGAAGCGGGTGGTGAGGTGATCATCGCTCGTGATCAGAAACCGATCGCACGTTTGGTTTCGATCACGACTGTGCCGCAGCAGCGTCGCCCGAAAGTGGGCGAGTTGCGCAGCGATACTTCTTCGATTCCCGACGAGGCGTTTGCACCGCTGACTCCCGATGAACTGAAAGAGTGGGGGCTGTGAGACTGCTGCTCGACACATGCGTCTTCCTGTAGCTGGCCACGGAACCCTCAAAACTGTCTGTTGCCGCGACGGTCGCGTTGGACGATGAGCAGAACGAGTTGTTCTTGAGCGATACCAGCGTGTGGGAGATCGCGCTGAAGTACCAAGCGGGCAAATGACTGTTGCCCGACGCCCCACGTCAGTGGATTCCGTGCGAATTGGCGTTTCACGGTATTCAATCGGTCTCAATTGTCTCGGAAGCGATCAATCTCGCGTGTGAACTGCGAGGCGATCACCGTGATCCATTCGATCGACTCATCGCCGCACAGGCTGAGGTGGGCCAATTCCAACTCGTCTCACCGGACGATGCATTTCCGACGTGGGGGATCACCACGCTGTGGTGACACGGATGCAGGACAGCCTCAAGGCTTGGACTCCCACGGGGCTTACCGCGACCGCAGGTAGGCCATTGCCCCCACACCGCCGACGGCCAGAAACGAACCCAGGATCGCCTTCTTCGTCGGGACTTGATGGTCGATGAAGCGCGAGACTGGGAGCAGCATCAGCGGGGCGGTCGACGTGATCGCCGAGACGATCGCGCTGCTGCCGACCTGCTGCAAGGCGATCTGCAATGCGCTCACTCCCGCCACCGGACCAAGGATCGCAGCCCCCAGAATCCAGTACGGCAATCGGGGGGTGCGGGCCGCAACCGGGACGAGAGATCGGCCTTTCAACGACGACCGCAGAATGGCCAGGGCGATCAAGCTGATCACCACTCCGCCCAGCGTCCGCTGAAACGCCTGGGCTGGCCCCGAGATTTCGAGGTGCTGCTGCTGGGCGATCCCCTGGGCCAACCGGCTCAGCGTCAGGCCCACGCCGAGCGACGTTCCCGCAAATAGCGTCAGATACAACCCGGCATTCCACTGAAACGGCTCATCCCGCTTGTGCAGTGCCAGCACCACTCCGGTCAGCGTGAGAGCCGCCGCTCCAATCTCGGACACCGTCAGCTGCGTCCCCAGAATGATCCGGTCGGCCACAGCACCGACCAGCGTGGCCAAGCACAAATGCACCAGCACCGCCGTCCTCGCTCCCAGCAGCGGATAGGCCAGATACAACGCCACATCTCCAAATCCAAACCCCAAGACCCCACTCAGCACGAACCAGGGAAACGTGGCCGAGTGAATCTGCCCCGGAAAGAATCCCCAAGAGATCAGCCCCAGGATCGAGCAAGCCAGCGTGATCCGGCACGCGTTCGCCGTCACCCCACCCAATTGGCGACTAAGATTCTGCCCGCAGACCGCTGAGGCGGCAAACAGCACAGCTGCCAGGAGGGCGAGCAACATATTGACAACGTGAGAGCAGGGTGACGCGGCGTGGGTGATCCCGAAGTGTAACGGGTGTGTCGGAGAATTGGCGTACGAGATGCCAACGCCCCCGACACTGATTCTGAAACCGCTTTACGGAGTCGCACGCCGGATCGCCTCGGCAATATCCTGTTGCAGTTGAGTGCGGAGTGCCTCCACGCCCGAGAACTTCACAACCCCGCGCAGGCGGTCGAGGAACTCAATCGTCACCACGCGGTCATACAGATCGCCGGTGTAACCGATGAGGTGAGCTTCCACCTTGAGCCGGTCCTCACCGAACGTCGGGTTCGGGCCGATGTTCAAGGCCACCGGGTAGCTGACGCCATCGACTGCGGTCCGTCCGGCGTACACACCGGGTGGGGGAAGCAGGGTCTCGATGCCGTCCAAGTTGGCCGTCGGGAACCCCAGCAGGCGGCCTCGCTCAGCTCCGTGCGCCACCGTTCCCGAGATTGAGTACGGACGCCCAAGTAAGCTGTGGGCGCGGTTGACATCGCCTTGACCAATGGCGATGCGGACCTCGCTGGAGGAGACCATCGTCCCCTCGCTCTCGCAGGCTTCAACGATCCGGAGCGGCATCTGCCGTTGCGAACACAACTCTCGCAGCAGGGCCACATCGCCGCCTCGCCCTCGCCCAAAGCGGAAGTTCGGCCCCTCGACCAGTCCGAGGCATCCGAGTTGCCGAACCAGCACTTCCACGAAGAACTGCTCCGCCGTCAGCGACAACAGCTCGCGCGACGCCGGGTAGACGATCACCTCATCCACCCCCAGTCCTCGAATCAAGTTCACCTTTTGAGTCGTCGTCGTCAATTGGGGTGGCACGCGGTCCGGGGCCAGGATCGCCAGCGGCGGCGGATCGAACGTGACCGCCACAGCGCGGGTGCCCAGTTCGCGAGCCAACACGACCAGTTGCACCAGCATCCGCTGATGGCCGAGATGCACCCCGTCGAAATTTCCCACGGTCAGGACGCCCCCGGACTGAGCCGAAGCGGGAACAGGATTGACATCAGCGGGCGACATGGGCGGGCCGAAACTCCTTCGGAGACGAATCGCAACGCCCGTTAAGATAACAGGTTAGAGAGCTAGCAAAAACCATGATGTGACGGGTGGTCGGCGAACTGTCGTGACAGATCGGAGAAGACGGATCGGTAAAGGCAGGGAAGATAGGAGTAATCTAGGTGATCTCCACGGATTTCCGTCATTTGTAGGGCCTTCCATCCGTCGCGACGCACATCGGTCCGCTGTACACTTTGGCGAGCCGTCCGATAATCGTCTCGTAGCGACCTTCACCAGAAGGTGGGCGAACGCTCTCGGCGTTGTCGGCTGTCAACAGACTTCCGAAGTTTTCGGAGACTTCGGAAGTCTACCCTCTGTTTTACGCGGGTTCTGGCAGCCCACGTTCTGGCGAACGTAGCGACCTTCACCAGAAGGTGGGCGAACGCTCTCGGCATTGTCGGCTGCCAACAGACTTCCGAAGTTTTCGGAGACTTCGGAAGTCTACCCTGTGTTTCACGCGGGTTCTGGCAGCCCCCGTTCGGGCGAACGTAGCTACGGAGGGGCTTTCATACGGCCCCCAATCCTCGGAGATCTCCATGCCCATGTTCGATTTTCAGTGCCGCAAGTGCGGGCAACAGTTCGAGGAACTCGTCCGCCGCGACGAAACCCCCGCCTGCCCTCAGTGCCAGGCCACGACCGTCGACAAACTGATGAGCGCCCCCGCCGGACACGTTGCCGGTGGCGGCAGCCGGTCGCTCCCCGTCATGGGGCAGTGTGCTCCGCCGCCGGGGCAACATAGCTGTGGGTCAGGGTGTCGCCACGGGTGAGAAACTGCCAGTGGGATAGGCTTCCAGCCTGTCAGGGATTGAGACAATCGACAGGCTGGAAGCCTATTCCACTCCCCACGTTCTGGCGAACGTGGCAACGAGACAGACAGAAACACGGGAGCAGACAGCATGCGTATTTTGATGGCCGCTTCGGAGGCGAACCCCTTTGCGAAGACCGGTGGTCTGGCCGATGTCGCGTCTGGGTTATCGAGGGCACTGGCGGGGCTGGGGCACGAGGTGATTCTCGTCCTGCCCTACTACCGCAAGGTGATCAAGCCAAGCCTTGCCGGGGAACCGGTCGGCAAGCTCACGGTCCCGGTGGGTGAGAAGCGGGTCGAAGCCGAGATCCGCTCGACCACGCTCCCCGGTTCGCAAGTCCGCGTGTTGCTGATTGACCAGCCCGAATACTTTGATCGGGCGGGCCTGTATACAGAAAAGGGTCACGACTACGCCGACAACGCCGAGCGGTTCATCTTCTTCTCGCGAGCGGTCCTGGAAGCTGTCCGGCAACTCGACCTCCAGCCCGACATCATCCACGCCAACGACTGGCAGACCGGGATCATCCCCGCCATGCTGGCCAGCGAATATCGGCTGCAACCGTGGTTCCAGAAGACGGCCAGCGTCTTCACGATCCACAACATGGCGTTCCAGGGGCGGTTCCCCTGGTGGGCGTACAAGCTCTCCGGCCTGCGCTGGGATCTGTTCAACTGGCGTCAACTGGAATACTTTGGTGAGCTGAATCTGCTCAAAGCCGGGATCGCGATGTCGGACATCGTGACCACGGTCAGTCCGACCTATGCCAAAGAGATCTGTCGACCGGAGTTCGGGTATGGACTCGACCCCGCCCTTCAAACGCGGGGCGATTCGCTGATCGGCATCCTGAACGGCGTCGACCCGACCGAGTGGAACCCGGCCACGGACACCGCATTGGCCCAATGCTACACCTGGGAGACCGTCAAGGAAGGCAAGGCCGCCTGCAAGGCCGCCCTCCAACGGGAACTCGGCCTGCCCCAGCGACCCGAGGCCATGCTGCTCGGACTCATCTCGCGCCTCACCGACCAGAAGGGGCTGGGACTCATCGCCTCGCGGGCCTCCGAACTCTTCCGGGCGGATGTGCAGTTCATCTGCCTGGGCACCGGCGAGACCAAGCACGAAAAGTGGCTCCAGGAACTCAAGGTCCAATTCCCCACCAAGGTCGCAGCTGTCATCGGCTTCAACGAGGGACTGGCCCACCGGGTCGAGGCGGGGATCGATGCCTTCCTGATGCCGAGCCAGTTCGAGCCGTGCGGCCTCAACCAGATGTACAGCGCCGCCTACGGATCACCACCGGTCGTGAGCCATGTGGGAGGTCTGGCCGACTCGGTGGTCGATTGCTCCCCCGAGACGATCGGCAACGGGACCGCCAACGGGTTCAAGTTCTCGACATTCAGCGCGGATGCGTTCTTGTCCTGCGTGTGGCGCGCCGTCGGCGTGTTCCAGCACGACAAGCCGACCTGGAACCGCCTGATCCGAAACGGGATGAACCGCGACTGGTCCTGGGCCCACAGTGCCACAGAGTACGTCCGCGTGTACGAAAAGGCCCGCTCACGGTTGAAGTGAGCCCCATCGAGGTAGCGACACCACCGGAAATGGTTGTTGCGAGTACTCCTGTGAGCCGGAAGCGTCAGCGCCCGGAGACTTCGTCGCGCGGCGATTGCTCCGGGCGCTGACGCTGGGCTGGCCCGACCAAAGTCGCTGATCGCTCCGCGATCAGAACGCTGACCGAGAGGAGAGCCCGATCCTCGGCAACGTCCTGATCGCGGAGCGATCAGCGACTTTTGGCTCTGGGTCCCAAGCTCTGTTGGGGACCGCATCTCCCCGAAGCTCCGCTTCGCCCGCGTGCCAGACCGCAGCGAGCGGGCGGACGTAACGGCCCCCGTGCCCGAGCGACGCGATCCGACTAAACAGCGGTTTGCGGCGGTCAACGTCTGCCCAACACGTTGGACTTAACGGCCTGTTGTTTTTCTGGTGGGGTTGTTGATCGTTTGTAGTTTTCCCCCTACCCCGGCGCGTGAGGGGGCCGGGGGGGTGGGGGTGGGTTTGTTTTTT
>JAYTWO010000561.1:0-1980 GCA_043743415.1 Planctomycetota bacterium | reverse complement strand
ACAAGAGGTTCACTCGCGATACGATCTTCCCGAGCAGACCTCTTCCGGCTGCGCCGCCCCGGTAGATTCCAAAGCGAATCAACCGGGGCCACCCAGCGAGGACGCCGAGTGGGTCGAAACACGGCCCCGTGAGAAGGGGCTACGAAAATGAGTCTCCTTATACCTCACACGGCCCCGACTGAGCCGTAGCTGCCCCTCGCCAGAGGGCGGGCACGCGAGCCAGTTCGCCCACGTTCTGGCGAAACGAGGCTACGTCAGAATGTCTCACTTCTGCCCGAATGAAGTATCACTTAGCCATGCCGTGGTATCCGACCACCTACGCGTAAATCCCGCCGTGCTCTCGCGGGAATTTCTTCACGATGAGTACCGAGTTGATCCCCAGCATGCCGAACGAGTTGTTCAGGATGTGCTCCACCCGCTCCATTTTGCGGGGCACGTTCGCGACCACCTGTTTCAGCGCACATCTGGGATCTTGCTCATCGAGGTTGATCGTGGCGTGGCAGATGTTATCACCGAATGACGGCACGTTGCCCAGCAGTTCCAAGGCCCCCGCAGCTCCCATCGCGTGGCCGATGAAGCTCTTGGTGTTGTTGATGGCGAGGTGTGGGTTGTCGCCAAAGACTTCCAGGAGGGCTTTCGATTCCTCGATATCCCCTTGCTCGGTGGCGGTGGCGTGGCTGCTGACGATGTCGATGTCTTCGGGCGTCAGCTTGGCCCGCTTGAGTGCCAGCCGCACGCACTCGGCTTGTCGCTTGGCGAACGGCAGAACGAAGTCGCTGGCGTCGGAGTTCATGCCGTACCCGACAATCTCAGCGTAAATCTTGGCCCCGCGTTTGAGGGCATCGGGGAGCCGCTCCAAGGTGCAAATCGCACCGCCTTCGGCCACGACAATTCCCTTGCGGTTCATGTCGAACGGGCGGCAGGCGATGGCCGCGTTCTCGTCCCAGGCCAGCGCCCCCTGGCTGGCAAAGCTGGCGAAGATGCCAAACGTGTGAATGCTCTCGGAGACCCCGCCGACCAGGGCCTTGTCGACCTCACCCAGACGCAACATCTGCACCCCATGAATGAACCCCGCGTTTCCCGCAGCACACGCCGCTCCCAGCGTCAAATGCGGCCCGGAGATGCCGAGGTTGATCGTGACCTCGCCCGCTGCATTGTTGGCCACGGTGCGGGGGTTGTGGTGGTGCGACCACACCTTGGTGTCGTAGCCGAATTTGGAGATCTCGAAGATCTCGTTCTCGGTCTCGACGTTGCCATGTTCGGTGATGCCGAGGTACACGCCGATCTGGGACTTTTCCACATTTGGCCAGTCCCAGCCGGAATCGCGAATGGCCTCGTTGGCACAATAGATCGAAATCGACCCGGCGCGGGTGCCTCGGCGGCGATCCTTCTTTTTCTGATACTTGAACTCATCAAACCGGCAGACCCCGGCCAAAACGGCCCCCATGTAGCGGGTCTCGTACTGCACCACTCCCGACTTCCCGGCCAGCAATGCCGCCCGAAACTCGTCCAGCGTGTCGCCATTGGGTGAGGTCAGCCCCACTCCGGTGATGACAATGCGGTTCGGATCGTCCAAAGCGTGCGGCATGTGGCAAAGACCCAGGGGGTCGTCCCAGACGTGATGCGGACTGTGTCGTGGTCTATCGGGATGTCAAGACCCGTGGTGACAGCCTCCCGCAGGTCCAGTCACCCGGCAGGACAGAAAAGGGTATCTGGTTGCCGGGGGAATTGCGAGCAATCCGAATGTACCCCGGAATCTGGGTACTCTCATTCGCATAATGGACTGTTACCGAAGGTGTTCGCAATGATTCAATGAATCATCCGCACATGCCACTGGCCACGGCGGATGCGTCAGGCGAGTGGTCAGACTTGTCTGACCCGTGGGATAGGCTTCCAGCCTGTCATCTTCAGCCAAATCAATCGACCGAGACGATGGGCGGTGTCGAGGTGGGGTAGGCTTCCAGCCTGTCATCTTCAGCC
>JAYTWO010000560.1:0-4189 GCA_043743415.1 Planctomycetota bacterium | reverse complement strand
GAGCCCCCGCCCAATAATCCATCACCGCTCCCTCCCCCATGGTCCAACAACTGGCGGAATGGTAAAAAGTTTGGCGATTAAAGCAACAGGCCGGTCAGTACTGCGATTGAGCCGGTCCGATCACGACCGAGCGGCGCTCGGGATCAAACAGAAAGTAGATGTGCCGCTTGAGCAGCCCCGTGCGATTGGTCGGGGACTCCCCCGCCCGCGAGGGACGCTTGCGGCGCTGAATTCGCTGCTGGGCATCCTGCCGGACGAACGCTCCGAACCGAGACAACACCTTGCGTTCAGAGCGGTTGACGGCGGACTGAATCGCCTGGCGGTCAAAGAACAAGCCTTTGACCTGAACAATGCGGAGACCGATATACATGAGGCAGCGGGCCTCGGGCTATGTGATGACACGAAACGTGAGCGTCAGCACGCTGGTAAACGTCCGCAGGTTCTCGATGTGTTCCGGAGCGTAGATCGTCTTGAACTCGGTCTTGATGCACGCAGCCAGCGGGAATGACTCCAACCTCTTTGAGCGGAACAACTCACCGATCTCTTCCGCCAGAGCAAGCAGTGGATCGAGCGTGGCGTTCAGCTCGTGACCCAGCTTCTGTTGGACCGCCAAGTCGATCGCGATGTCCTGCTGGGACTGGCTGCGCGAAGCGGAGGCGTTGACCACGCTGCTGGGCACAACCGTCACTTTGAGCGTCTTGAGTTCTCCCGTACTCAAGTCCCAGTACGACCCGACCCACGTCAACCTCTTTGGCTTTTCCCAGGGAGCGATGCACGCCTTGCAAGCTGGGGTCATGGCCCCGAAAGAAATTGCCGGGGTCGTTGCGATGAGTCCCGTCGGGCATCCCTGGTTTCGGACATCCGGCTTCATGCTCGACCCCCGGCGTCCAAGAACAAGGTCTGGTTCGTGTACGGAGAGCAAGAGCCCCTGGGCCAGGCCATCGGCCAGTGGACGAAAGAGCTGGACAAGGCGGGTTGGTCGACCCACGCCACCCTCCATCCCGGCGAGCATCACTTCCCGGAGAATGGAATATATGGACAAACTGATCGTCGAGATGGCCGCTATTCTGAAGTAGCCCGAAGAGCGTGAGACGCCTGCGTTCTGACAGGGACGCAAGAAATTGGCACTCGATCATTTGCAGAATTCGTCTTCAGAAGGAACAGACAGGAACGTCAGTTCGACTCTTGTCGAGCAAACATTCCTGTCTGCTTGTCTTGGTGGAGAATATCTCTGGATATGCCTTGGTGTGCCGTCAAATTTCAGGACGTGGCCCATCGAGCAGTTGTGCCGCCCCGCGCCTTGCCTTGACGCCCGCAGAAATGGCTGATAAAATTAAAAAAAGCAATCGACCGACGATCCATGAAGATGACTCGGGCGAGTAGTTGGATTCCTGTGCCTGTTGAATTTGGAGAGTGATGTGTTCTGCTTCCCCTCGCTGAATTTGTCTTCGTTTCTGGGTCAGTGGTATCAGGGTCGCTCGGTGCGGCGATCCCGGACTTCGGGGGGGGCACAGCGCGTCGTGGCCGAGATCACTACGCTGGAAGCCCGGCGCTTGCTGGCGGGAACGACAGCTGTCACGTTCGCGGCGGGAGTGCTGACTCTGACCTGTGTCGATGATCTGACACAGGACGGAATTCTGGACGGCATGAATGATAATGTCATAGAGTTGGTCGGCGGCGCGGTGGGACAGGTCAGTCTCGTTGCAGGGGACGAAGTCTACACCGGTGTCGCGGGACCATTCGCGGGCGTGACCAAAATCAACATCATTGGCAAGGAGGGAGATGACAGCGTTCAGCTCACGAACGTCAACATCACCGGAGCGGTGACGGTGAACGGCGGGAATGGGAATAACTCCGTTCAGGGCGACGGCGGGTCACTCGGAAGTCTGTCGATCACGAATCTGGACGGATTCGACGACACAGAATACCGAAATGCCACCATTGTCGGAGCAGTCACAATCTCCAATGGGGACGGGGGCTTGGTTGAAGAATTTGAGGAAGAAAATTCTGACGGCAGTGTGTTATTGTTGGGTACGATGACTATCGGAATCTTGAGCGTCACCAGTCTGGAAGGTTACGACTCGGTGAGCATTGAAGGGAACACCACGATCAACGGGGCGACGACGATTAAAACCGGCGTGGGTGGTTCAGATTTCGTCGGCGGTGGTGAGGGCACGTTGAAGGGAGCGTTGACGATCACTAACGGAGATGGTTCTGACTATGCCGAGTTGCGCTTCGTCAGCACCAAAGCGATCACGATCACCAACGGGGACGGAGGATCGTCGACCCTGTTGAGTACGAGCAGTCCGATCATCGGGAACGTGAGTATTGCGAACCTGGATGGGAATGATGAATTCCATATGGGTGAAGGTGCGACCAACATCACTGGCAACCTGACGATCTCCAACGGGAACGGAGGGAGTACGACTGACCTCTTTACGAACATCACCGGCAATCTGTCGGTTTCGGGACTGGCTGGCCATGATGCCGTAACAGCCAGCGAAGACTTGCGTGTCACCGGAACGACAACCTTCAGCTTCGGCACCGGGGACAGCGAGGTCATTTTGGACAACTCCGGCAATGCAGGCACGTTGAACATCGGCGGGGCACTCACGGTCACGAGCAAGGATGGAGACGACACCTTCATGATCAGCAGCTCGAAGGCGATTGCCCTCAAGGCTGTCACGATCAACTCGGGGCTGGGCGATTCAAGTGCCGACTTCTCAAGTTTTGTCTCAATCGCCATGGATGCAGTCTCGCTCACGGGCAGTTCAGGCGACCACTATGTCACTTTTGCTGGCCCCGCGGTGGCCACCAATAATGTGACGTTGAACTTCAAGGGTGATGCCTACGTCTATGGCTCCGCAGATCTCATGACGATTAACGGGAACCTCGCCGCCACACTCAGCAGCTCGAACTCCAGCAGTCTCTTTTTCATTGATACCCTGAACGTGACTGGCACAACGACGGTCAAGTTGGGAGCTGGAGATGACTTTGTCGGTTTCATTGGAGGCGGCACGCTGACTGGTGCTGTGACGATCACCGGTAATGCCGGCAGTGATGACTTGTCGATGGTAGGGATGACCGTCGTGGGCAATCTGTCCTCGGACCTCGGGACCGGAGATGACTTTGTCTCCGTCGACAATTCGATCTTCAAGGGAACGGTCACATTGACCCTCGGTGCCGGTGACGATCGTGTCAATGTCGAACAACAAGACATCGGGATCGAAACGCGGTTTGAGAAGGCGGTCAAGGTCACTGGTGGGGCCGGAAGAGACCACGTCTCGGTGGGCTTGGCGGGCGATCAGGACGACTTTGCTCGGTTCCTGTCCACGGTGACTGTCGATGGCGGTCTGGGCATTGATAAACTCTTCGCTCTGCCGATTGCGATCGGCGGAACTCGTTCCAACATCTTCACGTCACTCCCAGCATTGGTCGGTTTCGAGGTGAAGCTGTAAGGGGCCGCAGCTTTTATTCTTCAAGCGGGCAGGATTGAGGGGTTGCTCGACCGTCAGCCTTGGCTTCGTGGACTTCCTCTCTGTGTGGCGCTAGCCGCGGGTTCTTTTCAGCGTACGATCTGAGGAACCCGCGGCTAGCGCCCAATGGCACTTACTTTACCTTTGCTTGTGGGGGATCGCGAGGGGGTTTTCGGGTTTTGAAGTGGGTGGATTTGGGGCGTTTCTGATAGACCTCGCGCTCGTAGTGGCGATCGGGGCGGTTCGGGAGTTTGTCGCGTTGGGCGTGGTGCAGGGCGAGGCGGTAGCGCTGGCGGCAGTGGGCCGGGTCGCTGGTCATCAACGAGAGCAGGAACGTGCGAAACGTGGTCCAGGTGCGTTTGAAGCTCAGGCGGCGGGGCGACAGTTTCGCCAGGGCGGCGGCTTGGCGGCGGAACTGGGTCACGAGGTTATAAGCCACCTGCGAGGTCATTATTTCCTTCATAAACATCTCGGGGCTGCGGGCGCGAATGTGTTCGGTGTCGAGGACGATCTTAATGTTTCTAATATCGATCTCGACATCGGTGCGGCGCTCATAGAGATCGGCCAGTGTCTGGGCCGAATCGGGCAGGTCGCTGACCAGGTACAGCGTCAGACCGTCATGGATCTGGACCGCGTGCAGCCGCACCTTCAGGCAGGCCTCGGCGGGCAGCTCGGGGTGATCTCGGCGGACGCGCCTACTCGGTCTCCAGTCG
>JAYTWO010000559.1:0-13661 GCA_043743415.1 Planctomycetota bacterium | reverse complement strand
GCCCAATAATCCATCACCGCTCCCTCCCCCATGGTCCAACAACTGGCGGAATGGTAAAAAGTTTGGCGATTAAAGCAACAGGCCGGTGAGTCCAACGTGTTCGAGCGATGTGGCCGGGCCAGATTACCCCGTCTGGTTTGATCACGTCGCGCTGGCACGTGGGATGGGCAATCCAGTCCGTCCCCGCCACGACGGACTCGGAAGTCCGTCGTACGACACCTCACCCGCCGATGGAGTACATCGGCCGTGTCGGTTGAATGAACCGGGCGGTGTTGATTTCGTGGCCTTCCCACTTGGCGTGGATCGAGTCGCGGACCGCTTGTTGGATCACTTCATCGGGGGCGTTGCCGCGCATCAAGCTGCGGAGGTCGGTCTCTTCGAGGCTGAACAGGCAGTTGCGGAGCTTGCCGTCGGCGGTGATGCGGAAGCGGTTGCAGTTCTCGCAGAACGGTCGGCTGATCGAGGCGATGAACCCGATGCGGCCCACGCCATCGTCGAACTGGTAGTCGGCAGCTGGGGCGCGGGGGTCGGCGTTGGGGATCGGGAGCAGCGGGCGAATGCCAGCGGACATGAGGTCGATGATCTCCTGGGCGAAGAGTACCTTGTCGCGTTCCCAAGCGTTGTCGGCGTCGAGCGGCATGTACTCGATGAAGCGGACCTCGTGGCCAGTCTGGCGGGCGAAGTGGCCGAACGGAATCAGTTCGTCCTCGGTCAGGCCCCGCACCGAGACGGCGTTGATCTTGATCCGCTGGAAGCCCACCTGCACAGCCGCCTCGATCCCTTCGAGAACCTTTTCGTACCCCTCGCGGCGAGTGATCTGCTGGAACTTCTCGGCATTGAGGGCATCCAGGCTCACGTTGAGCCGTCGCAACCCGGCGGCGTAGAGATCGGCGGCCTGCTCCGCGAGCAGAATGCCGTTGGTCGTGATGCCGATGTCCTCGATTCCCTCGATCTTGGCGAGGGCGGACACCAGCCGGTGCAAGTCCTTCCGCACCAACGGCTCGCCCCCCGTCAGCCGCAGCTTGGTGACCCCCAGCGGCACGGTGAGCCGCACAAATCGCTCGATCTCTTCGTAGGAGAGCAACTCCTTGCGGTCCATGAACTGCACGTTCTCGGCAGGCATGCAGTAGAAGCAGCGAATGTTGCAGCGGTCCGTGACGCTGATCCGCAGATTGTTGTGCGAGCGTCCGAACGTATCGATCAGCGGGAGTTGGGGCAGCGGGTTCATGGGGTCTCCGCCTCCAGTATAGCAGGCGAGCGGAGTGCGTCAGCCCTTGGGTCTCTGTGGGGCAGGGCGAATGCCTATTTGCAGCTGGGCAAGAAGTCGGGTGGAAACAGGCGATGGCCCTGCCCCGTGGGGCGAGTCTCGGTGCCCCGCCATCAAGCGTCCACAGCGTCCCCATCGACCTGCGAAGTCTGCCCCGCTTTGGCCTTGGTCCGCTCGCGACTCTCGTTGAAGTGCGGCCCGCGCAGCAGTTGGTCGGCGGATTGCTCGAATCGCAGGATCCGATCGCCGAGGTACTCGACCCGGCGCGTGACCTCGTGTGAGGTCTGCTGCATGCCTCCCGAGACCAGTGTGATGACTCCCAGGAACAGCAACATCTGGCCGACCGTGCAGATCAGCCAGCCGGTCGGAGCGTATTGCGGCTGGTTGCCGAAGTAGCCCCAGAGAACGAGCGTCGTACCCACCGTGATGAGGCCGACCCCAGTATAGGCCAAGACCTGACCCCAGGTTGACTCGGACTTGCCGGGCTGGCGGCTGTCTTGAGCCAGGAATGCCTGCAAGTCGAAATGCGGGCCTCCGAGTGATTCGTGCGCGGGGTCCAAACGCCGGTGGAGGACGTTCGCGGAGGCCACCACCCGGGGGGCAGTTGGGCGAGGGGCGACTGGCTCGGGGGTGTCGGACGAGTGCCGAGCCTCGTGCTGTTCGGACTCAGCTCGTTCGGAAACGGGCGTCGGCAGCGGTTCGGGTGGTCGCGAGGCGGTCGCGAGCTTGACCTCGACGGGCGGAGGAGCCAGGGGCGACGGCGGCGCGGCCTGGTCTCCCGCGACCGCCGAGAAATGCGGTCGCCGTGGGGGTACTGGCGGGGGAGGCGGAGCGACGGGCTGCGTCACGACGTGCGCGGCATCGACGCGCCACACCGTACGCGGCTTGGGCGTTGGACGGTCCGGCTTCGCACGCTCGGGGCGATCGCGACGATGGGTCGTGTCGCTCGTGGATTCGTCCGTGGCCGGTGAATCGTCCCGGAGAATCGGAGGCAGCGCAGGCTGACTCGCACCGATGGGGCTCGGTTCCTCGATCGATGCAGCGAGTGGAGCAACATTCACCGGGAGCAGGTCGGGACTCGCTGACGCCACCACTGGGGGAACCGCCGCTGCCGGAATCTCTTCCGCCCCTGCGGCAGGCATCCCGGGCGCGACATCGTGTAGGTCGGCCTTCGACCAGCGCTCCAGCAATTCGCGCGCACTGCGCGTATCGGGATGCAGCGACGGCGCGTAGATCCGCTGAATCTCCGTCCCGCATGAGGTGCAGAGCAGCGACTGGCCGTTCTGCGCAATCTCAGCTGCAACTTCCGTGTGACATCGTGGACACCACATCCCTGCGTTCCCCCCTTGGAACCCTACGCACCGTTCCCAACGGTGGCGCATTTCCCGTACAGGCCGAATGTTCCCGCAACCCGCCCCCGGACGCAAGGCGACTTTCCTGGCTGCGACCGGCTGGAGTGCCAGACGCACTGAGCAGTCTTAATGCAGCAACAGGATAACAGTTCCTCTGACCACTTGGCGCAGCGGATATGTGGAGGCTGCCCGAGGAAACGTGCTCTCTGATCCGTGCGACACTCTGGCTGAGTGTTGCGGCACGGCTCAGCCGTTGGAGTCCAGCCTTTAGACTGCTCTGGTGCAGCCTGAAGGCTGGACTCCAACGGGGGAGGCGGGCGCGTCAGGCGGGGTCGGGAACGGAATGAATTCCGTTCTACTTCCTGGTTGCTATGCTGTTTGGCATGGACGAATTCCCGCGACTGCTGGCCATTGGGTTTGTCAGTCCCCTGTGGCTGTGGGCACTGGGGGGCGTGGCGATTCCGATTGCGATTCATCTGTGGCGGAGGCAGACGCCGCGGATCGAGCGCTGGGCGGCGATGCAGTTCCTGCGGGCGGCGATTGATCGCCATGCCCGGCGGTTGCGGATCGAGTCGCTGCTGTTGCTGTTGGTACGGTGTCTGCTATTGGCTCTGCTGGCCTTGGCGGTGGCGGAGCCGTTTCAGCAGGCGGACTCGGTGGCGGTCCTCGGCACACGACGGACTCACAAGGTGCTACTACTCGATGGCTCGCTCAGCATGTCCGCTCAGAGCGGCTCGGAGTCGCGGTTCGACCGGGCGCGAAAGCAGGCCCGCGAGATCGTCCAGCTCAGTTCCACGAGCGACACATTCAACCTCTGCCGGATCGGAAACGCAGCCTCTCCGGTCATCATCCGCCGGCCCGCTCATGACCCGGCGGATGTCCTCCGCGAGATCGATCGCGTGCCGCTGCTCGACGATGCGGGGGACATCGCGGGGGCCTTGCGGCAGGTCCAGGAACTCCTGCATGAAGTGCCGCCCGAGCAACCGACCGAGGTCTACATTCTCAGCGACTTCCAGGCCACCAACTGGTCCGGCGACACCCCCGCTCAGGAGTCCCAGTTGCGGCAGGCTCTGAAGGATCTGGCCACGCGATCGCGGCTATTCCTGGTCGATGCGGGGAATGGGGTGCCGTCGAACGTGGCGTTGCGGGCGCTGAATACTCCCGACTTGGTGGCGCTCTCGGGTCGACCGTTCCGCGTGGAGGTCGACATCGCCAGCTTCTCGGCGGACGAGGAGACACGCTCGCTGGAAGTCCTCGTCGACAACGTCGTGCGGGCGAGCCAGCCGGTGACGCTGCCCGCTTGGAGCGAACAGAAGGTGACGGCCACACTGCGGATTCCCGACTCGGGATCATCCGTCGTGATCGAGGCTCGGATCGGCCCGGATGCCATCTCCAGCGACAACCAGATTCGCCGAGTGGTGGCTTCGCGGAAGAGCCTCGATGTGCTGCTGGTGGATGGCCACCCGTCCGATTCTCTGGCCGAATCGGCCAGCGGGTTCATCCAGTTGGCGCTCTCGCCGACTCCCTCGGCGGGGTCGAACCCTTCGGCACTCAGTAGCGTGTTTCAGCCGACGGTTTGTACCTCGGTCGAGTTGGCTGAGATGGACTTGAGCCGGTACGACGGCATCGTGTTGTGTGATGTCGCGGGGTTGGGCGAGGCCGAGATGGCCCGCCTGACCACGTTCGTACACGATGGCGGCGGTCTCGTCGTGGGACTCGGCAATCAGACCGATCGCGAGGCATTCCAGCGTACGTTCGGGACCGCATTACTCCCAGTCGATCTGCTGGAGTTCGCCGATCACACGAGCCAGCCGATGATGTTCGAGACGCGCGACCTCGACCATCCGGTCCTCGCTCCGTTCCGAGGCCGCACCGACGGGGGCCTGGCCACGGCCCCCGTCTCGCGCTATGCCCGCGTCAAGCCGCGTTCCGAGGGGAACTGGCAGGTCATCCTCCCCTTCACCACCGGCGATCCGGCCATCCTGGAACGCCCAGTCGGACGCGGGCGAGCAGTTCTCGTGACGACCTCGCTCAACGACAGTTGGGGGCACTGGGTGTTGTGGCCGAGTTATGTGCCGCTGGTCAATCGCCTGTTGCAGCATTCGCTGGAGGGCCGGTTGCGGTCCGATCCGGTTCCGGTGGGCAGTCCGATTCGCGAGGTGTTCTCGCAGCCGGTCGAGGGGACGGTGCTGCTTCCCTCGGCCAAGAGTGTCGACGCCCTCGTGGAAACCACCGATCCGGAGACGGCCCTGTTCTGGCCCGACACCGGGGTGGCGGGGACGTACCAGTTGTCCGCTGGTCCACCGGTCAATCGGCAGCGATCATTCGCGGTGAATCCCGATCCTCAAGAGAGCGATCCGCGCAGCCTGTCCCCCGAATCGCTCAAGCGCAGTCTGCTGGCCGGAACGGCCTTCGAATGGGTGTCGGATGTGCGGTCGATCTCGCGCGAGACCACCTCAGTTGCCAGCGGTCCGACAACCTACGCCCGGCCTCTGATCTGGAGCGTGATCGCCCTGCTGTTCGTCGAAATGCTGATGGCTTGGCGCTCACGCTGGGGAGTGATGGCTCTGGGTGGTATACTTCTGAGCGGTCTATTTCTGTGGTTCGTCACTTGAACGGGGCGGCTCAACGAAATGGTCCACGCGGGCGGCCCCAGGATTTTCAACACAATGTCAGCCCACACAGCGTCCGAACTACTCAGTCCCGATGAACAACATTGCGAGGAATTCGCTCACAAGCTCCACGAGCTGCAGGCGGACTCCTATTCGCTGGCGAATGAGGTTACGCTCGCCACTCCCTTACTGCGGGAGCAGGGGCTTCCTCTCTCGGAAGTCTTACTCGAGGGATACCGCAAATGGAGCGTGCGTCGGTCCGAACTCGCCATCGCCGTGGCCCCCTTTGTCGGTCTGGCTTCGATCACCGGTCTGACGCTCCCCGACTGGAAGCGGGCACTGGATCGCAAGCGCAACGAACTCCGGGCGTCGCGAGATCGCGACGCGGCAGCGATCTTCGAAGTGACCGAACTCTTTCAGCGAGTGCAAGGGATACATTTGGCGAAAGGCGAGTCGTTTGACCAAGCTGAGATCGATGATCTGCGCAAGCTCGCCGGTTTATTGCTGGAGAAAATGGCCAATCACGCGACGAGGCGAGTCGTCCTGGACGATACCCCAACCATCGAGACATTCCGAGCGATTCTCTGCCTCGTCGATGGGACGATGGACAGTGATGCCGAGGACCAGGCGGTCGAGGTGGTGGAGTCGACATGCAGTCGCAAGCTGGCGAATGCGTTGTTGCGAGGGCGTCTCGTGGCCCCGGCTCGCAAGTCGGCCCCCGTCACGAGCGGAGTCGTCGTAAACGATCCTTCGTCGGATGAGTTAGCGAAGCGACTGATCTTCCGCCAGGCCGATCCCGGTCCCTCCCCGGTCCGCACCACAACGACTTCCACGACAGCACCCATCTCTCAGATTCACATTGAGGATCTGATCCGCATCGGGCAGCGGATGCAGGCGGATGTTCCTGGACTCTACGACTCCCCCCTACTTGCCGAAGCATACAACGCCGTGATCGATGGAATCGGTTATGTGGAAGCGGTCGTCAAGGATCCCCGGCGCCTCAGCGAGCCGAACCGCTATGCCGCCGAGCTGACGCAGTCGCTATATGTGCTGGCAGCGATTCAGTCGGCGATGCGTGTCGCGGCGGCCCCGGTCGAAGATGATCGCCAGGTGAGCGTCTATCGCTGGCTGTTCCAGACTGCAAAGGAGCAGTCGATCTTTATCTCCCGCCACATGAAGATCGACGACCCCGCCGATCCGAAAAAGTTCAAGGAGTGGGTCGAGCAGATCAAGCACGCCCGTCGGAAGTGGGACTCACCGCGACGACTGACCAAGGTGCTCAACAAGATTCAGCACGAACTCAAGAAGACCCACGATGACTCCGATGCGTGGGATGCCGTCTTCCGCGCCGTCGAGGAAATCACCGGCACCGAGAAACTCCCGCCGAGCTACGTCCCGCTGCGCGAGACGCTGCTGCCGCATCTCGACCATCTGCCCGCCGACCTCACGCCTCCCGACAGTTTTCAGCAGGTTCTCCGCGCGATCGACGACTATCACCGAACTCTGGAGCAGCGGCAGGGCGAAGCGGAAGCTCCTCAGGGACAACAGAATCCCGAGGTCCAAGAGGTCGCCCGATTGCTGCACGGGAAGGCCGTGGTGCTCATCGGCGGCGAGGTCGATCAGCTCGCGAAGGCCCGCCTGGAGCGAGTCTTCGGGCTGTCGGAACTGATCTGGCTGGAGGCCCACCACGAGCAATCGATCGAACGCTTCGCCGCCCCCGTGCAGAGGCCGGATGTCGTGCTGGTGATGGTCGTCATCCGCTGGATGAGCCACGGTCACGGCGATGTCAAACAGTACTGCGACCCTCTCGGCAAGCCGTTCGTCCGTCTCCAGGGCACGACACACCCCAACCGCGTGGCCAACGATGTGCTGCGACAGTGCGGGGATGTCCTACGCGAGAAATACGGCGAGGTCGGTGCAGAACTAGACACCAGCGTGGCGGGTTAGGAATCGTCAGACAATCACTGGCCGGGAGTGTCGTCTTTCGCTCTGCGAAAGACCGCCCTTTCGCGGAGCGAAAGATGGCACTCATGCTGTGACATCGCCTTAATCCAACCGCAGCGTCAGACACTTCGCACTTCCGCCCGCTTTGATGAATTCATCCAGCGGAGTGCCGATCAGAGTGAAGCCCCGCTGGCGTAACTCTTGGTGCAGGGCCTCGCAGCCAATGTGCGTGATGACGGTCTTGTGGAGCACAACCGCGTTGCAGGCGAAGTGGGCGGCCTCCTCGGGAAGGACTTCGATGAGATCGGGAATGCGTGCCCGCAGAACCTTGAGGCCGTATTCGTCGAACGCCGGTGGATAGTACAACGCCTGACCGGGAGCGAGGGGGCAGAAGCAGGTGTCGAGGTGGTAGAACTGGGGGTTGACCAATTCCAGCGGCAACACCTCGCAACCGAGCATGCGGCCCAGGGCCTGCTCGCCGCTGGCAGCACTGCGAATGCGATACCCGGCGAAGAGGGTCTCGCCACAGAACAGAGCATCTCCGGCTCCTTCGAAAGTCTCCTGCCCCGGGATCTCTTCGACTTGGAACCCGTGGTCGCGGAACCAAGCTGCAGCGTGTGGGGTTTCGGGTTGGCGTTGGGGAGGTCGGAAGCGTGCCATGATGGCGCGGTTGTGGAAGATGAGAGCGGCATTGGCGGTGAACACATAGTCCGGCAGTCCCGGCAGCGGATCGAGGAGTTCGACGGTGGAACCGGTCTGCTCGATGAGTAACTTGAGAGCCTGCCACTGCTCGCTGGCCCGCACCCGATCGCTGGGCCGCGACCGACTCATCCAGGCATTGATCTCGTACTCAATGCCGTAGTAGTCGGGCGGACACATCAGAATGCGGGGCATGATTGGTTTGCCTGAGAAAGAGTGTCGTCATTCGCTCCGCGAAAGAACGTCCTTTCGCGGAGCAAAAGGCGACACTCACTGATCGAGAATCTTCAACTCATCCACCAGCACCCGCAAGAACGGCTCCACATCGGTCACCAGTCCCAGCGTCTGGAACGAGCCGCGATCGTTCAGCTTGATCACTGTCGACGGGTTGATGTCCACGCACACCACCTTGACCCACGCGGGCAGCAGATTCCCAACAGCGATCGAGTGCAGCGTGGTGGCGATCATCAGGCAGTAGTCGACATCGCGGATCTGCTCCCGCATTGCCCGTTGGGCCGCCAGCGTATCGGTGATCACCTCGGGGAGCGGACCGTCATCGCGAATACTCCCGGCCAATAGGAACTGGACGTTGTGCTGCACGCATTCAAACATGATCCCCGACTTCAACACCCCCTGCTGCACAGCCGCCCGAATCCCGCCCAGCCGACGGATGGTGTTGATCCCCCGCAGGTGATGCTCGTGCCCCGCCTCGACCGAAATCCCCCGCCCCAGATGCACGCCCAGACTCGTGCCAAATAGCGACTGCTCAATGTCGTGCGTGGCGAGTGCATTGCCCGCGAACAGCCGCTGCACATACCCGCGCTGAATGAGCTGGCACAACCATTCCCCGCTGCCGGTATGGACGATGGCTGGCCCCCCGACAATCAGCACGCGGCCCCCCTCCTGCCTCAGCCGATGCAGATCGGACGCGATCTGCCGGATCGTGACGCCCTTGGGCTTTTCGGTCGAGACTGGCGAGGACATGAACTCGAACGTCGGCCCACCCGCCGTCCGTTCGATGGGCAGCACCTTGACCCCCGCATGCCCCACAACGATCAGATCGCCCAGTTGGACTTCCGTCATGGGGATACAACGAGCCACGCGGCGGATGAGGTCAACGCAAATGCCGCAGTCCATCTCTTGGAGTTCGACCTCGATCCACTCGTGATCGAGGCGAATCTGCGTCCGCTGGTTCGTGGTACTATAGAAGCCTTCGGGAAAGGTGCCCGTCAGGTCAGCAGGTACGAGGTGGCAGTCCTGCGTATTCACCGAAACGGCCCCGTGGTCGCCGATTTGCTTGAGGATGGCCTGTAAGCCGAATTCGGTCGTCGCCTGGATTTCGATGACTGCCAGGCTTTGATCCTGGCGGGTCTGCCCGATGGAAATGTCCTGAATGCGGTAACTGCCGCCCAGTTCGGTGATGACATCCAGCACCTTCGGCAGCAGTAAGCTGTCGATGATATGCCCCCGCAATTCGACGATGTCCAGATGCTCAATCGACTTCGGTGTCATGGGTCAGCCTCCTCGGGAGATTATACGCCAGAATGCCTTCGGAGGGGCGAAACCACATCCATGCGATGCTGCTTGCTGGCTCTCCCCTCCCTCTCCACTCACTGATGAGTCAGCACATCCACCTGACGCGGGGTCAACTGACCCCAGTTGGGCGAGTTGAGGTTGGTGTTGGGGACTCGGCTGGAGAGGATGGTACTGATCGCCTCGGAGGTGGCGGGTGTCAGCTTGGCCTGCCAGTTCTGAGTGTTGGCGCTCCATTCGCCGGGCCAGCCATCGTAGTAGCTGATGAAGTAGGGATTGCCGGTGACGGGTTCGTAGTGCCACTCTCCCCAGGGGCAGCAGGTGTAGCGATGCCGGGGCAAGAACAGATGAATTTGGGCGAAGGCCATGGCCGGGGCCTGCACCGCATTGGGGTTGCGGAACATCACCGAGGCCGACGCCCCCGGATGCAAGCGGTACGACACCGCCACGAACATCAGTTCCCGCTCCAACTCGCCTTGATTCGGCGACGGAGACCGCAGGACCAGTGGCAGATTGCTGTCCGAGTATTGTCCATCGAGCAGCAGCCGCAGCGGACGCTGCGCTCGGGCCAGAAGTTGATTCGTGAGGGCTGGATCCCCTTGCGCCACATGGAACGCCCACGGCTGGAGGTAGTGGGAGACTAACTGAGCCCTGACGCGCCGAGCGCGAGCCAATTCGGCGGGCGGGTCGACCAAGTAGGCGGCATCGAGTCCGCTGGAGCTGGCGTCGATCACCGGCAGGGTGCGAGTGCGGGGGTCATCTTCCCAACCGGAATTGACCGGTCGACCGGATGTCGTCCAGAGTTGGACGATCAAGGGGCCTTGAGGGCCATCGGGATTGCTGGCGGCGTTGGGGCCTCTCCACAGTCCATTGCTGCGGGCGACCTCCCGAGTCACTTGATCGGCCAGTAACGGAATCTGCTCCACGAGATCGCGGCGGAAAGCGGGGATCGGTCGATCGGGAGGCCACTGGCCCGCCGGTCCCTGCAGAATCTGTTCAAACAGCGGCAGGACAAACTGCACCAGCGGCGAACTGGCCAGTGCGGTCCCCTGTGTCCCGCGCATCACCGCCACCCCCGCCAGCAGATCCGCCTCCAACTGATTCGCATACGCGATTGCGTTCATGCCTCGGGCGAGTACCCCGACCCCGCTCTGACCGGCCGCGTCCGCCGCATTCTGCATCCGGACTTTCGAGTCGAGTTGCCGGGCCGAGTTCAGCATCAACAGCAGGAGCCACGTACAGCCCAGCATGACGAACACGGTGAGCAAGCTGATGACGCCCGACTCGTCGGAGTGGAGGCGGGCGAGCTGGCACGCACCATCCGAGGATTTCGAGGCGACAGTCGGCCCCTCTTCAGCACGGAGGTCGGTCATCGATCACTCCTCCCGCCACGGATAGACGACGGGCCGGTTCGATTGCAGACCCGCCAGGCTCAATGTTGCCGAACCGATCACCGGCACGCGGTCCAGCCTCCCCGAACCCGGCCAGTTGGCGGCGAGGTCGCCCGGCACGCGGCCCCAGTTCCGCCTCTGAAACAACCAGCGCCCGGGGCCGGGGACCAGCGAGACTTCATGCGCGACGATGGCCGTCACCGATTCGTCCCAGCCCGCCTCGTTCCCCTCATGAGGCACCACCGGATGGCCCACGGGGTTGTAAGTCGGCGACAAGCGAGGCTGCCCCATGAACGCCAGACGCACTTGCGTGTTGGCGGCGGAGTAACTCCAACGATTGAGGGCAGCTGTCCGCCAGCGTCCGATGCGCGGGTCGTTGGTGAGTTGCTGGAACGCCAGGAAAGCATCGACGGCCTCGCCGACTTCGGCCTCACCGGCGCGTGGTCCATTGACCATGCGGGCGGGCGAGATGGCCACGCATGCCTGGACGGCGGCCGCTTGAATCTCTCGAAACTTGCGGGAGTGCTGGGCGATGCCGGGGGTCAGGTCGATGGGCTGGCCCCGCGTGAAGTAGACATCGATCTCGTTCTCGCCGGTCACATCGTTGCCGCGTGTGGGGTCTTGGTCCTCGACCCAGGCCGGGATCCAGACCACCGCCGAACGGGCGGCGGCGAACGCGGCGTAGTGGACCGTCATGACGCCGATCAACACTTGGCTCAATTGGACCAGCATCAGAATCGTGCCGACGAAGAAGGGGAGCGTCATCACCAGAGCCAGGCTCTGGACACCCCCCTCCTCGCACCCATCGAGGCCACGCACTCGCGAGTGGAGTTGATGCCAGTGGGTGGGAATGGGCAGCTGCATGGTGGATTAGACCCGCCTGTGAACGTTCCGTAACTGAGTCGTGTAACCGTTACAGCCATTGTCAGCCTGACAAGCCGGTTGAACGGCCATTATGGTAGCGGATATAGCAGCTGTGGCGATGGTAAGTCAGTCAGGATCTGCGGTTGCGACAAGTTGTGAGCCTGGAATGGGTTGTAAGAGTCGCATACGGCATGCCAAATGCGTCACATCTGAACGGTCACCAGGGACAGTGCCGCGTCTCATCTACAGCAGGAGGCTTTCTCCGTCACCGGGCGTCTGTTGCCCTTGATAAGTCGTTTTGCCATGAACGAAGTCTCTGAATCCACCGTTTACACCACCGGCGATGTGGCCCGCATTTGTCAGGTGGCCCCGCGAACCGTGAGTAAGTGGTTCGACACGGGTCGCCTCAAGGGATATCGCATCCCCGGCTCACTCGACCGCCGCATCCCCCGCGCCGGATTGGTCGAGTTCATGCGGTTGCACGGCATGCCGCTGGGAGAACTCGGATCGATTGAAGGGGGCAAGGTGTTGATCATTGGCATGCCCGTCAACGAACGGGCGATCGTGGAGAAGCTGTTGCTGGCCTCCGGGATGACGACCGCGACGGCGGAGAATGCCTTCGAGGCCGGGGCACTGGCCACGGAGCAGCGGCCACAGTGCGTGGTGATTGATGCGTCGATCGGGGTGAATGAGGCCCGGATGATTGCGAACTACTTCAAGAGCGCCGGTCGGGACACGACGACCCGTGTGGTCGGCTTGGTCTCCGACGACGAGATCGCCGATCCGTCATCCGCCAAAGTCTACGACGAGAAGTTCCGCCGCCCCTTCGACCCAGCCCTGTTGGCCGTGCGGGTGAAGTCCCTGGCGGAACGGGTGATGGCATAACGCCGCGTCAAAGCGAAGACTTCGGGGGGTGGGCTTCGCCTTGGGAGGGCGAAGCTCCGGCTGAGCCGCGAGCCAGGGGACGCGTCAACTCGCAGTCGCGGCTCGGAAGGAGTCTCGCCCTCCCGATGCAAATCAAGCCATGTAGGGAGTAGGGAAGTCATCTCAACCCTCATCGCTCAGCGCTCCTCCTTACTTGAAAGCGAAATCACCCGGAAGGGGCAGGTCGTGCATTGACCTCAATCCAAATAACTCCAGGAATCGAGGGGCGGTCTCGTACTGAATCTCCGTCTGATCGCCACGCTTCAACTGGATCAGTTCCCGGCGGAGGAGTTGGCGAATGACAGACGGCGTCCCTGCGCGTTCAAGGCCGTCGAGTTCCGCTTCCGAAACGGGTTGGGAGTACGCGATGAACGCCAGGATTTCTAGCACCTCCTGGCTCAGCTTCACCTCGCGCGGGCCGAAGCCGTAGACGCGGTGCCGCACCTTTTCGAACTCACTTCGAAGCTGTAACCGATACCCACCTTCAACGAGTTCGATCCGATAGGGTCGGCACTCGGAGTCGTACAGCGAGTTGAGTTCATCAATCAGTCGCAGCACATCCTCGCTGCTGGTACTTCCCGACAGGACATCCGCCAGCTTGCGGGACGGAAGCGTCATCCCGCCGACAAACAGCAGTGCTTCGAGAACTTGCCGCGAGGTCACAGTCGGTGCGGGGGCCTCCAGTGGGGTGCTGGGAAAGAATGATTTTCTGGGCTCCGGGGCGACGCGACCGGGGGATCCCACGGCGAGAGGTTCCTCGTCGGCTGCGATCTCGGGTTCGCCAATCGCCTCGGCGACCGTGGCGTCGAGCGTGTCGAGCGACTCCAGTGCCTGCTGATAGGCGGCCTCGATCTCGTCGAGGCTCCAGCCTTCGTCCGGCTCGGCAAGTTCAGGTTCGTCGAAGGTCTCCACATCCAATTCCGTGTCCGGGTGCGGCGCGACGACCACCCGAAACGGCAGGGAAGGAGTCTGGTTGTCCGACATCGGAAGCCTCCCTGGTCCGTTCACCCCGTGAAGCGGCCCGGCGCTCGCCGCCTTTCAGCAGGGTTGGAGTCCAGCCTTTGGGCTGCTCCGG
>JAYTWO010000558.1:0-2618 GCA_043743415.1 Planctomycetota bacterium | reverse complement strand
CGCACGGTTCCACTGGCGGTCACTTTGGGCCACGGGTGGCACGGGAGGTTACGCCACCAGCGGCTCGCGTTCATACTTTTTCCAGCTGTGCCGCCCCGGTAGCGCCAATGCGGTCTATAAGAGCAGATCGGAGGGAGGTCGAGCATGCGGCGATTCGGGCGCTGGCTCGGACGGGGCAATGGGCTCGTCCAACGGGAAGCATTTCGCCGCATTCGCGGGGTGGCCCAGACACTGCTTTGGGCGTCTGGGTTGTGGAACAACAAGAGGTGACAGGGGACACGTTCGCCTTCCGATCGTGTTGTTTCTTGGTCGCCCAGACATTCCGAGCGATGTGTGGGCCGAACCGCCAGAGAGACACGGGCGATTCTACCGGCCTCTTGTTCCTGCGTCACCCAGACGTTCAAAGCCACGTCTGGGCCACCCTGCCGGACTCGGCGAAGTTCTACTTTCTTGAGGAGACCGACAACGGAATTCATCCGACGCGGCTGTCACTGTTATTGCAACTGATCGAACAGCAGACGAAACATCGCGGCATCCAGGTTGCCACCACGACGCACTCGCCGCAGCTGCTGGCGATGCTCAGCCCCGAAGCCCGCCAGCATGCGTCGCTGGTCTACCGGTTGGAAGGGTCCACCGAGGCCAACATCACTCGCATCGTCGACATCCCCGGAGCGACCGAAGTGCTGGAAACCCAGAACCTCGGTCGGCTCCATGAATCGGGCTGGCTGGAGAATGCGGTGCAGTTCGCGAACGTGGCGGAGACGCCATGAACGTCCTCCTCATCCCCGAGGATTTCCGCAAGGATCAGTACATTGTTGCCCTGCTGATTCGCAAGATGTTTGCCGAACTCGGCAAGGCGAACGCGAACGTGCGGGTCTGTCTCGCCCCCGTGTGTGCGTCTCAGTTGTCGGTGGAGTACCTGGACAACGTGGGCCTCGCCATTGTCGGTGATTTCTCCGAAATCGCTGGGGGAGAGGGGGGCAGAAATGCTCGGCGACCGACTTTCCTGACGCACACACGCGAATCTGCAGGGGAGGCACTGGATTCCGATTCACCAAATCGCGCCCACGCTGCCCGCTGGCATAGCGTAGTTGTCAGCAGGCCATCTTGGTGGGAGCCTGTCGTTCGACATCTGACACCATCCTCGACACACTAACGCGGCTGGCGAGTTCTGACTCGTTGGCTTTCCTCCTGCGGGACTTCTCCGTTCGTGCCCTTGTCTCCTCCGCTGACTGTTGCCGAATTGCTGCTGCTCAATGAGGAGCTGCTGGCGGCGTTGCGGTCCGGGGTCAGCCTCGATCTGGGACTGCGGGAGTCAGCGGGGCATCTGCCGGGGCGGATGTCTCGACTGGCGGAGCAGTTGGCGGGGCATTTGACTGCGGGTCAGAATCTGACGCAGGCGTTGGAACAGCTCGACCCGCCGCCGCCGACGGTCTACCGGGTGCTGGTGGCGGCCGGGCTGCGAGGGAATCAACTGGAGGCGGTGCTCACGCGGCTGAACGAGTTTTCCCGCGTGGTCGGGGACTTGAAGGAGTCGTTGCGGCGGGCGATCATCTACCCGATCTCCGTGTTTGTTCTGGCGTTCCTGCTCACCTGCGGTGCGACTTGGTTCTGCGTGCCACCGCTACGAGCGTTTCTGACTGACCTGCGGGCCGCGCCGACGTTTCCCGTGCGGGTGGTGTATGCCCTGCACGACTCGTTTCCGGTGTGGTCGATCGGGGTGCCGGTGGGGGTGCTGTTCCTCTGTCTCGTGGGGATTGCGTTCGATTGGGTGCAGTCGGGGACTGCCGGGGCGTTCGGATTTTTGAGGTACTTGCCCGGCTTTGGAAGCCTCGTGCGGAATGCCGAACTGTCGCGATTCGCCCATCTGCTGTCGATTCAAACCGAACATGGCCTGCCCCTGCCCGAGTCGCTCCGCCGCTGTGCCGATGCCGTCACCGACCCCCGGCTGCGCCGGTTTTGCGTGATCGCGGCGGACCGTGTGGAGCGGGGTGAGTCGTTCGGGGACTCGCTGACCCATTCGCGGGTGGTGCCTTCGTTCCTGAAGTGGATGCTGTCGGTGCCCAGCTCGCAAGCGGAGTTGGTGTCGAATACTCGGCAGGCCGCCGAACTCTACCGCGAGCGGACGCTGCTGCAATCGGAGTGGATCGCCCGCGTGATCCCAATGGTGCTGACGCTGGTGTTCGGCACCACGATCGTGGCGGTCTACTGCTGGGCCGTCATTGAGACCCTCAAGACCATCTGGGAAAAGGTGATGTAATGCCCAGCATCAATCGATTCCCCGCCGATGACGATCAACCGGCGCAGGTACTGCAGCGCGTGGTCGCGTCGGGGCTGCCACTGGCCACCGGGCTGCGGGCCTATGCCGAGGATTGCCCCACGCGAGCGCGGAGCGGGTTGCTGCAACTGGCCGCATCGGTCGAGTCGGGGACTTCGATCTCGCAGGCGGTCGATCAACCGGGACTGCGGTTGCCCGAGTACCTGCACGGGCTGATCGATGGCGGTCTGCGGTCGCACTGTTTGGGGCCGATGCTGGAGGAGTACCTGCACCAGCGGCGGCGGCAGCGCCGCATGGGGCAGAAGGTGGCACTCGATTTGGCGTATCCGGTAGTCGTGAT
>JAYTWO010000557.1:0-24546 GCA_043743415.1 Planctomycetota bacterium | reverse complement strand
TGCCAGTCGATGCCGCGTTGTTTCAAGTTGGTTTTCTCGGACCAGGCTTTGGTCTCGGACTGCAGCGAGGTAGGTCAGGCTGTGCCTGATCGTTCTTTGGACCTGCGACTATCCTTTTGCTGGCGAAGAGTCAGGCACAGCCTGACCTACCAGGACTGGAACCATCGCAAAGTCAGCGATCACGCCCGGATGGATGCTGCGATCTCCGGCATCGGCGGCAAGCGATTGGTGTACGAAAGACCTGTGCAACAGTGAGTTCGGCAATTTTGGCCACTCCTCGGGCGACAATCGGAATCAGAAAGTTTTCGACTCCATTTGACCGCTGGTGGTAGCCGATGGATACTTGATGAACGGCGATGAGCCACCCTCAACAAGAGGCAGTCCGGTGTCTAATGAATCCGCAACATTGGTGCTCAACGGCAAAGTCTTCCTGGATGACTTTGCAAAGGCTGTTCAATTCCTTCGTCAATTGATGGATGGGCTTTCTGCGGATTTAGGCACCCAACGATTCGAGTGGCTTGTCGATGGATTGGAGACTGGAAGTGCCTTCATCACTCTCGAAGCTCCGGAAAGTGCGAAAGTTGTGAAGGCGTATGCAAAGGTGGGGATGCTCTTGCAGCGAAACCAGCCACTCCCGTTTAGCACAAAGGTCAAACAGGCAGCGAACGGACTGCGTGGCCTCATGAACGGTCGCATCACATCCCTCAGATTTGAGACAAGCGAATCAGACTCAGAGGTTCACTCTCATCCAGAAGAGAGACCTGATGACTCTCGTCTGGTTCATTCCTATAGCGCCATTCAAGGAAGAGTGCAAAGCATCTCGAATCGTGGTCGACTGAGGTTCACATTGTATGAATCTCAGCAGGATCGCGCTGTATCGTGCTACTTGTCCGAGGGTTGTGAAGATGTCATGAGAAATGCTTGGGGGCAGCTCGTGGTCGTTGAGGGCGTCGTGAGTCGGGATGCTCTGAACGGAGCAATTTTGTCTGTCCGAGAGATATCCCCTCGCGGGGTGCGTTTAGTGCCATCCTCGAAGTATACGTGGAGAGATGCCATAGGCTGCTGCCCAGCCCCCGAGAACTCGATCCCCACTGAAGACTCTGTGAGGCAGTCAAGGGATCGTGGAGTATCTTCCATTCCGAGAGTGTCGCGAAAAAGAAAGGCATCCACATGAAGAAGATGCCCGTCTCCGTCAAACGAATCTATTGGGACACATGCGTGTTCCTTGAACTTATTGAGGGCGATGAGACGCGACGCCATAGCGTGGAGGCTGTCTTAAAAGAGGCCGAAAAGGGCAAGCTCCACATTTACACTTCGACGCTGACTATCGCTGAAGTCACGCACGCCAAGAGTGAACGCCAAAGCCACACACTCGATAAAGACGTTGAGGAAAAGATCAGGGCTATGTGGATTGATACTTCAGTGTTTATCCTCACGGATGTATTTATCGGTATCGGTTTGGATGCACAGCAGCTGGTAAGGGAGGCAATTAAGATGTCATTCAAGATAAGTCCACCAGACGCTGTCCACCTCGCCACTGCCGCTCGCTTAGGTTGCAAAGAGTTTCACACGTTTGACCAGTTCAAGGGGCACCGGGAAAAGATTGGAAAGCTACTGAAGATCAAGATAATTGAACCAACCTTACCTGGAACATTGCCATATGGCCGCAAACAGAAAAAGTCCTGATGGTTGCCATGACGACGTGCATGGACAGTGGTCCGTGTGGAAGACTGCTGGACGCTTCTCCCCAGAGATGATCGAAGGCGACCTCCCGGTAGAGATCGCCCGTCAGATGGTCGCCGATTACGCTGCCGAAGGCGAAACTGTGTGGATGGAGCGGACGCCCGCCGAATGACTAGCGCTACCATGCTTTGTCAGCGGGATAGTTCCGTTCGACTTGACCAGTGACGAGGCAATTCCCGCTTCCGCCCACAGCTGAGAGGGGTGACTGATGCCAGCGAAAAGGCAAAACGTCACAATCGCTGACAAGAAGTAGGTTTGAGGCATCAGTCTGCTCCGCCTCCCATTCTCTTGGCGAACAACTGGCCCCCCCACCATACGACGAATCCGCGAATTGTGTTCACGCTGCGCAAATGTCATGCGGCTTGGGAGAGGCTTTTCGCGGTGGCTTGGCGGGCGGGCCAGCGCCACGTAGGACGGGCACATTGGCCCGTCCTCGCTGTGTTTGACCCGCCAGAACGAGTCCACATGGGTAGCCAATCGCCTCCGGCCCATGTCACTCGCTCTCCACGCGCGAACGTCGCTCGGGACGGGCAAATGTGCCCGTCCTACGGTGGTGGGGGAAGCCCACTCCGTGATTCAACACAAAAAGCCCACCGGATACAACCGGTGGGCTTTGATGAGTGTTGAACTCTCAATCACACAAACTACTTCACCGCCGCCTTCAGGTCGCTGACCTTGTCAGTCTGCTCCCAGGTGAACCCCTCGCCAGAGCGACCGAAGTGGCCACCGGAAGCGGTTTGCAGGAACACCGGGCGACGCAGCTTGAGGTGGCTGATGATCCCGCGCGGGGTCAGCGGGAACACAGCGCGGACAGCCTTTTCGAGCGACTCTTCGCTGACGGTCGAGGTGCCACGGGTGTCGACGCGGATGCTGACGGGGTCGGCCACGCCGATCGCGTAAGCGAGTTGGACTTCGCATTCCTTGGCGAGGCCAGCGGCCACGATGTTCTTGGCGACGTAACGCGCCATGTAGGCAGCTGAGCGGTCGACCTTGGTCGGATCCTTACCGCTGAAGGCCCCCCCGCCGTGACGGCCCCAGCCGCCGTAGGTGTCGACGATGATCTTGCGTCCGGTCAGGCCGCAATCCCCGTGCGGACCGCCGACCACGAAGCGACCGGTCGGGTTGATGTGGTACTGCGTCTTGCTGGAGAGCAACGCGGTCGGCACGGTCGCGGGGATCACGTGCTGCTTGATGTAGGCTTCGATCTCCGGCTGTTCGACGTTCGGAGCGTGCTGGGTCGAGACGACGATCGCGGTAATCCCGACCGGCTTGCCATCGGCATACTCGATCGACACCTGACTTTTGCTATCGGGCCGCAGCCAGTCGACGGCCTTGGTGTGCCGCAGTTCGGTCAACCTGTTCAGGATGCGATGCGAGAGGGCGATCGGCAGCGGCATCAGCTCGGCTGTCTGGTCACAGGCGTAACCGAACATCAGCCCCTGGTCCCCGGCTCCGTCCCGATCGACGCCCATCGCGATGTCCGGGCTTTGCGAGTGCAGCTTGACCAGCACTTCGCAGGTGTCGGCGTTGAAGCCGATATCATCGCTGGTGTAGCCGATGTCGCGGATCACCTTGCGGGCGACCTGCTCGAAGTCGACCTGGGCGGTGGAGGTGATTTCCCCGGCCAAGCACACGAAGTCGGTGGTGCAGAGCGTCTCGCAGGCCACGCGGGCCATCGGATCGAGAGCCAACAGCGCATCGAGCACTCCGTCTGAGACCTGGTCGGACACCTTGTCGGGATGCCCCTGGCTCACCGATTCGCTCGTGAAAATGAAACGTGACATCAGTCAATCACCTGTCGAGAAGGATCAGAAACCCACCGCACGCAGCCCCGGTTCGGCTGGATTGAACAGCACCCAGCCAGCGTGTTTCGCTGCCCCGCCCCAGGCACCCGCGAAACCGGGAACGCGCATCGTCCTCGAACCGAGCGCATCGATCAACAGACCGTCACAATATTTCTCTCAAAACTCCAAGTCGGTCATTGCTCCGGACTTGGCTGCGCATCTTACAGTGAGTGGGGTGGCAAACTCTGCTTGGCGGAAACGCCCGTTCCGTGTAAGATCAAATGTTCCGTTGCCATTTGGGGCCGGAGAAAGGAGTCGGTGCATCTCCCATGGCTGATTTAACATCCATCAAAGCAATCGTCTCGCGCGTGCTGATCGTCGAGGACGATACCTATGAGATTGTGTTCCTGAAGGCGTTCCTCGAACGCAATCTGATGTTCGTCGATGTGGCACGGGATGCGGGGCAGGCGCGCGCCGCCTTTCATATGCACCCCCCCGATTTCGTCCTGTGTGACGGGATGCTCCCCGGCGGTGTCACCGGGTTTGAGTTGTGCGAACGACTCAAGCAAGAAAACATGAACATCCCGGTGATGATGCTCACCGCGATCGACATGGACGATGCCCGCGACCTCGCCAAACGGGTCGGTGTCGACGACTACATGACGAAGCCATACGACCCCGAAGAACTGCTCACCCGCATGCGGGATGTCGCCGAGGTCGTGTGGAAACGCAAACACCACGGGGACAGCTCTGGCGATGAGAAGATCAGCTTCACTTGTCCCGATTGCCAGAAGAAGCTGCGGGTGAAGGGCGGGCACCGAGGCCGCACGCTGAACTGTCCCCGCTGTGGCCAGCCCGTGTTGATCCCGTTTCATTCCTGACCCCTCATTCCAAGTCTGTGGCAAGACAATAGACACCGCATTCAAATCAGCAGGAGTCGGCTCTCATGAATCCGCCTGTACTCATCATCGTGACCGGGAAGTACAAGGGCAAACGCATCCGGTTGATCGATGCAGAGACCGTGATCGGACGGGATGAGACCGCCAAGATCCGGATCGCGACCCAGGAATTGAGTCGGCAACACTGCCTGCTGATTGTCAGCCCGGCTGGCGTGCTGGTGCGGGATCTGGGCAGTCGCAACGGCACCTTCATCAATGGGATGCCGATTGCCGAGGAGACGCTGCTCAAGCCCGGCGATACGTTGACGGCGGGGCCGATGTCCTTCGAACTCGAGGGTGGCGAACCCTCCTCCAAGAAGTCAGCAGCCCCGGCCAGCATCAAAAAAGGCAAGGCCGACCCGCGGACCACCGACGACGACATCGCGAACTGGTTGACCGACGAAACCAGCGAGGGACTCTCCGCGTCCGACACGACGATCCTCATGGGGAAACCCAAGCCCGTGGTGGCTCCCGAGAAGCCCAAGGCCCCCAAACGCGAGTTCAAGTCGATCGCCGAAGAGGCGGAGGACATTATTCGACGGCATCTGGAGAGCCTGAAGGAATCCACTGAGTGAAGCGCGGGTGGATTGCCGGAACCACTCCCTCGACTGAAGACTCTCCTCTGCACTACTGTTCCTCAATGGACGAGGGATTACTGCACCTGGAAACAGACATTGCCTGCACCGTGTGCGGGTGTGTCTGCGATGATCTCTCGTTGCACATGCGTGGAAACCAGATCGAGCGGGTCGAGCGGGCCTGTTCGCTGGCGGTGCCTTGGTTTGCGGCCTTGGCGACTGCGGCTCCCCCGGTGGCCTTTGTCGGAAATCGGGAGACCGGCCTCGATCCAGCGCTCGATGCCGCAGCCAGACTTCTCTCCCACAGCCACGCCCCATTGATTTACGGTTTGTCTCGTAGCAGTACACCGGGTCAACGAGCGGCTGTCGAGTTGGCGGAGCGACTGGGGGCCACGATCGACACGACGGCCTCGATCTGTCACGGTCCCTCAATCATGGCGATTCAAGAGGTCGGTGAGTCGACCTGTACACTCGGCGAGGTCGCGTATCGCGCCGATCTGGTCGTCTTCTGGGGAGCCAACCCCGCTGTCAGTCACCCCCGGCACTTTGAGCGCTACTCGCTGGAACCTTGCAGCGAGGTCTTACCCCAGGGACGAGCCAATCGGCGAGTGATTGTCATCAATCCCGTTCCCAACGAAACGAGTGCCATTGCGGATCGATATGTGGCCGTTCCCGAAGGCCGCGATTTCGAGTTGATCTGGCAACTGCGTGAACTCGTTCGCGATGAACGCGCGACTCTGACCGTGAGCGTCGGCGTGCCGGAGGACCAACTCCGCGCGTTGGCGGACGAACTCAAACAGTGTCACTACGGTGTCGTGTTCTTCGGCCTGGGACTGGCTCAGAGCAAACTGGGCCATGTCGTCGTCAGCGGATTGCTGGAACTCGTCGCCGATCTCAATGCCCACACGCGCTGCGTGGCCCGCCGCTTGCGAATCCCCGGCGATGTGGCCGGAGCCGATAGCGTCCTCTGCTGGCAAACCGGCTTCCCGTTCGCGGTCAATCTGGGACGCGGTTATCCCCGCTACAACCCCGGAGAATTCTCCGCTCAGAACCTCCTGGAACGGGGAGAGGTCGACAGCTGCGTTCTGATCGGGACGGAGAGCCTATGCGAGTTTAGCCCAGCGGCGAGAGCTCATCTCGCCTCGATCCCGACGATCGTGCTGGAGTACCCTCACATCGTGCCGCAGATCGCTGGCCATGTGCGGTTCACCACAGCGGTGTACGGCATCCATGCCGCCGGAACTGCCTACCGCATGGACGAAACCCCGATCCCGCTTCGACAGGTGTGTTCCAGTCCGTATCCCACGGATGAGGCAGTCCTGCGGGGACTGTTGCAGCGGCTGGAGGAATGGCTTTAGTCGGGAGTCGAAAGTGGGGAGGTATTGTCTCAACCTTCAACGCTAGATTTTGGGGTACGCCTCCCTCGGGTGGGCCTGGCTCAACCCCAAATCTTAGCGCTGACAAGGCACTGGGGCTTCCGAGGTGGGGAACACTGGGAAAAACCTGAGAACGGTGCCTCTTCCGGCCGGAAGTGTGGGAAATCCTTGGGTTTCGCACCTCGGAAGCCTGGGGAAGTCCACTTCCACGATCGCCCTCCCCTGACAATTCCAGTCGCCAGTGCGGTTTGAGGGGTTCTTGGCTTTTCGGATGGCTTCTCAGACCGCCTGCAGGTTGTACTCCAACATCTGCCGATCTCCATGTGACAGTTCGAGCACTCATTCGGTGTTGCCTAATTATTGAGCAGAATGCTCGTCCTGCCAGCATGGTAATCTCCAGTAGTCGAGGAAATCGAGATTGCCCTGTTTGGCCCAAGATTTGCCGTATAGACTCCGGGCAGATTCTGCTCGGAAACTCGTCATGGACTCTGCAATGTTGGCTCCCAGTTTCACTCAAAGCCAAAGTCAAGGAACGAGCAATGTGCCTACCAGTCCTGCAAAGGCATTTGATGAGTACCTCGACGGAGAGGTCTCCCGACACCCGTTGCTGGCCAACCGGCTGGAGCAATTCTCCTTCCAAAGGCTGGCCGAGCGGCAACTCGCCGCCGAGGTCAGGCTCCGCGAAAAGGGGATCACTTTCGCCGTCTACGGCCACACGGATGGGACTGAAAAGGTCTGGCCATTCGACGTGGTCCCCCGGCCCATGTCACATTCGGAATGGTCTTGGATCGAAGCCGGACTGAAGCAACGCATCCGGGCGCTGAATCTGTTTCTCGACGACATCTATGGACCCCAGCATATCCTGAACGATGGAGTCGTCCCGCGCGAGCTGGTGATGACGGCGAAGACGTACCGCCCCCAGCTGCAGGGCTTCCGTCCGCCCAAGGGAGTCTGGACGCATGTCACCGGCACAGACCTGGTCCGCCACAACGATGGTAGGATCTACGTCTTGGAGGACAATCTACGCTGCCCGTCGGGAGTGTCGTATGTCCTCGAAAATCGAGAGTTGATGAAGCGTGTGCTGCCCGAAGTCTTCCAGGGAGCCGCCATCGCCCCCGTGGAAGACTACGGCGAGCGACTCCTGACGACGCTTCAGCAGACCGCCCCCGAGGGAGTCTCCCACCCGACAGCTGTCCTGTTGACGCCGGGGGTCTATAACTCGGCGTACTTCGAGCATTGCTTCCTGGCGCAGCAGATGGGGATCGAACTGGTCAGCGGCTCGGACCTGGTTGTCAGTGACGGGTACGTCTGCATGCTGACGACCCAGGGGCTGCAACGGGTCGATGTGATCTATCGGCGGATCGACGATGACTTCATCGACCCGCAGTGTTTTCGGCCCGACTCCATGCTCGGTCTGCCGGGCCTCATGGATGTTTACAAGGCGGGGCGCGTCACGCTGGCGAATGCGCCTGGTACGGGAGTGGCCGATGACAAGGCCGTGTATGCGTGGGTGCCGGAGATCATTCAGTATTATCTGAAAGAGGACATCCTGATCCCGAATGTGCCCACGTACGTCTGCTCCGATCCAAAGCAGATGGAGTACGTGCTGGCCCACCTGCCGGAACTGGTCACCAAGCCGACCAATGAGTCGGGGGGGTATGGGATCGTCATGGGGCCGAGTGCCTCGAAGGCCGAACTGGAGGACTGCCGTCAGAAGATTCTGGCCAACCCCCGGAACTTCATCTCTCAACCGTACCTGACGCTGTCGACGGTTCCGACGGTGGTGGGTGATTGTCTGGCTCCCAGACATGTCGATCTGAGGCCGTTCATTCTGTATGGAGACGAGATCTTCGTGCTGCCGGGCGGGCTGACTCGGGTGGCACTGCGAGAAGGTTCCATGGTGGTCAATTCGTCGCAGGGAGGCGGCAGCAAAGACACGTGGGTTCTCATGAACCATTGACGTGCGAAAGTGAGTCGCCGGTGGGCTGGGGTGTCCATCGTCGGATGGCAGGAACGGGTGCTCGAACAAGTTGTGATGTCATGCTCAGTCGCGTCGCCGATGCTGTGTTTTGGGTCAATCGATACATCGAACGGGCCGAGAACGTCGCCCGCTTCGTGGATGTCAGCCAATCGTTGTCACTGGGCGGAGTCCCCCAGTGGGATGCACTGGTCTTCGCCAGCGGAGACGAGAAACTGTTCAAAGAGCTGTATGGAGAATGCACGGCGTCGAACGTGTTGCAGTTCTTGCTGTTTGATGAGCAGAACTCGAATTCGATCCTGTCTTGCTTGGTGAAGGCCAGAGAGAATGCCCGCACGATTCGCGAGGTTCTGAGCGTCTCACTGTGGGAATCGATCAATCACTTCTACCTCCGAGTGCGGGAGTTCGCCAAGAACCCCGGACCTGTTCTGCAGAACCCGGCGACCTTTCTAGAACGGGTCAAACGCAGTAGCCACGAAGTCATCGGGGTCAACGAAGCCACGATGTCGCACGGCGAAGCCTGGAGCTTCGGGCGGATCGGTCGGCTGATCGAGCGGGCGGACAAGACCTCGCGCATCCTCGACGTGAAGTATTTTATTTTGCTGCCGAACGAAGCCCTCGTCGGTTCCGCACTCGATGTGTTGCAGTGGTCGGCGCTCTTGGAATCGACCAGTGCCTTGCACATGTACCGCAAACGTTTTGGGCGGATCGTGCCGCGTTCGGTGGCGGACTTCCTGATCCTTGACCCCCACTTCCCGCGCTCCATGCACTTTTGCGTGGCGTACACACGCACCTCGCTCTACAAGATCACTGGCAGGCAACTCGGCCATCCACTGGCTCCGTCCGAGAAGCTCTGCGAGGAGTTACACCAGCGCCTCCAGCGCCTGACGATTCAAGACATCATTCAGATTGGGATGCACGAGTTCATCGACAATTTCCAGGGCAGCTTGAACGCCCTCGGGGAAGCGATTCGGCACGATTTCTTCGAAACCCGCGAGATCGAAGTCCTGCCATCCGAGCAGTAAGGCGAGCGGCCAGAGTTCGCGTACCCAGAGACTTCCGAAGTCTCCGAAGACTTCGAAAGTCTGGAGGTAAGTTTCCACTGGCCGCTCGCCTAAACTCACACGCCAAGCACAATCCCCACGATAAAAGCACGAGGCAAGTTCCCATGGCAATTCGCGTCGCTCTCCGGCACTCCACCCATTATCGCTATGACCGCTCCATCAGCATGGGGCCGCAAGTGATCCGCCTCCGGCCGGCTCCGCATTGCCGCACGCCAATCCTCAGCTACTCGCTCAAGGTGACGCCCGAGAAGAACTTTTTGAACTGGCAGCAAGACCCGTTCGGCAACTTCCTCGCCCGCATTGTCATTCCTGAACAGACCAGCGAGTTCCGGGTCGAAGTCGACCTGACCGCAGACCTGACCGTCATCAACCCCTTCGACTTCTTCGTCGAAGACAGCGCGGAGAATTTCCCCTTCACCTATGAGGAAGCACTGAAGAAAGACCTGCAACCGTTCCTGGAATGTGCCCAGACCAGCACCCACTTCGAAGAGTTCCTGAAGTCCGTCAATGCTCATCCCCGCCGCACGATCTTCTTCCTCGTCGATCTGAATCAGCGACTTTGCCGCGAGATCAAGTACTCCATCCGCATGGAACCCGGAGTTCAGTCGCCCGATGAAACGCTGGAGAACAGAACAGGGTCTTGCCGCGACTCGGCCTGGTTGTTGGTCCAGCTGCTGCGCCGGATTGGCTTAGCCGCGAGATTCGTCTCGGGCTATCTGATCCAGCTGACCGCCGATATTCCGTCGCTGGATGGCCCCAGCGGGCCGGCCCAGGACTTCACCGATCTGCATGCCTGGTGCGAGGTCTTTTTGCCGGGAGCGGGCTGGGTCGGATTGGACCCCACCTCGGGCCTGTTCACGGGCGAAGGTCACATCCCTCTGGCCGCGACGCCCGATCCCTCGACAGCGGCTCCGATCTCCGGCCCACTCGATGAATGCGAGACCGAGTTCGAATTCGAGATGTCAGTCACGCGGGTGCATGAAGATCCGCGAGTCACCTTGCCGTACACCGATGAGCAGTGGGCGACGATCGAAAAACTCGGACAGCAGGTCGACCAACGACTCGTCGCCAACGACGTCCGCCTCACGATGGGCGGCGAGCCGACGTTCGTCTCCATCGACGACATGGAGGGGGCTCAGTGGAACACAGCTGCGGTCGGAGTCGAGAAGCAGAAGCTCTCCGGCGAGTTGCTACATCGATTGCGAAACCGCTTTGCACCCGGTGGGCTCTTGCACTACGGACAGGGGAAATGGTATCCCGGTGAGCCGCTGCCGCGCTGGGCGTATAGCTGCCTGTGGCGAGTGGACGGCGAACCCATCTGGACCAATCCGAAGTTGCTGGCCGATCCGTCGCAGGACGGGACTGCCACGGTCGAAGAGGCGGGGGAGTTCCTCGTCGACTTGGCGGATCGGCTAGGTGTCGAGGGGCGCTGGATGCGGCCCGCCTACGAGGATGTGTGGCACACACTGGCACAGGAGCGTCGACTGCCCGTGAATGTCGACCCGCGAGAATATGACATCGACTCCGACGAGGACCGCAAGCGGCTCGCTCGGATCTTAGAAACCGGCCTCAGTCGTCCGGTTGGGTACGCCCTTCCGCTGACTCGAGCGTGGTGGCAGGGGCGGGCGCAGTGGACCAGCGGGCCGTGGCCGTTCCGCTCGGAGCGTCTGTTCCTGATTCCCGGCGATTCGCCGATCGGGCTGCGCCTGCCGCAGGATTCGCTGCCCGAAGGGACCATCGAGGCCAGCACGATCTACGCCACTGATCCGCTGGCCGATCGGCACCCGCTCCCGAACTATCATGAGATTCGAAGGCGGGCTCGGTCTCGCCTTGCCGCAGAGGTCGCCGAAACCTCCATCAAGAGCCAGAGTCGCGAGGAGCATGACAAGGGGGCCAAGCTGGTCGTCATGAGTGAGAAGCGGGATGGACGCACGCTCGAACAAGCCGTGGCCCCTCCGGCTCAGCAGACCTCACCGGGAATCATCAGCACCGCACTCTGCATCGAACCACGTGGCGGGCGGCTGCATATCTTCATGCCACCGATGGCCACGCTGGAAGATTTTCTCGACCTGATTGGTCTCGTGGAATCGATCGCGGAGGAACGCCAGCAGCCGGTCGTGATCGAGGGTTACCTGCCTCCCATTGATCATCGATTGCAGATCCTCAAGGTCACTCCCGACCCCGGCGTGATCGAGGTCAACATTCAACCGGCCCGCAACTGGCAGGAGCTGACCGACATCACCGTCGGACTGTATGACGACGCCCATCACACTCGACTGGGCACCGAGAAGTTCCAGCTCGATGGCAAGCACACCGGCACGGGGGGCGGAAATCACATCGTCATGGGCGGAGCCACGCCACAGGATAGTCCGTTTCTGCGGCGGCCCGATGTCCTGCGCAGCTTGATCTGCTACTGGAACAACCACCCGTCGCTGTCGTACCTCTTTTCGGGGCAGTTCATTGGTCCCACCAGCCAGGCCCCGCGCGTGGACGAGGGCTGCCGCGACGCCATCTACGAACTCGAGATCGCCTGCGAGCAGATCCCGGAGAAGCAGCCGGTCCCACCGTGGCTCGTCGACCGCATCTTCCGCAACCTGATGGTCGACATGACGGGCAACACCCATCGTGCGGAGATCTGCATCGACAAGCTGTACTCGCCGGACAGCTCGACCGGGCGGCTCGGCCTCGTGGAATTGCGGGGCTTCGAGATGCCTCCGCACGCGAGGATGAGCCTGACGCAACAACTGCTGGTGCGGTCGTTGATCGCTTGGTTCTGGGAGACTCCGTACCGCGAGCGGCCGATCCGCTGGGGCACGGCCCTGCATGACCGGTTCATGCTGCCGACTCCGCTGAAGGCCGACCTGCAAGATGTGCTGCGTGATCTGCGGCAAGCGGGGATGCCGTTCGAGTGGAACTGGTTCGAGACCCATTGGAACTTCCGCTGCCCGGTCATCGGCACGGTGAACTACGACGGGATCCAGATGGAGGTTCGCACTGCCATCGAGCCGTGGTATGTACTGGGCGAGGAACCCGCCGGAGGAGCCACCGCACGTTACGTCGACTCGTCGGTCGAGCGCTTGCAGATTCATATGTCGGGTCTGACCTCGACGCGCTACGCCGTGACCTGCAACGGACGACCGGTTCCCTTGCATCCGACCGCGATCGAGGGTGAGTTCGTGGCCGGGGTGCGTTACCGGGCTTGGCAGCCGCCAAGCTGTTTACATCCCACGATCCCTGTTCATACGCCCCTGACATTCGATATTGTCGACTTGTGGCAGCAACGATCGATCGGCGGGTGCCGATTCCATGTGGATCACCCGGGCGGCCTCAATCCGGTGAGCTTCCCGGTGAATGCACTGGAAGCGGAATGTCGCCGGGCGGCGAGATTCGTGAAGCATGGGCATACGGGTGGACGAGTGGTCGTGCGGGCTGAACCGCCCAACCGCGAGTTCCCGTTCACTCTCGATCTCCGACTTGCGCCTGTCTGATGAATCCCGTTCGATCACGTTTCTGCGAAGTGATACACTTTGCGGAAACGTCCCCGGCAGCATGCGTTGACGAGCCTCCCGTTGATCACCTCCGCTTCTCCCCCCAAGCTATTCCTCTCCGTTCCGGAACAGGCCCCGCAGTCCGTCTTCAATGAGGCGTTCGATGCTGCCGGGCAACCGCGCCCGGCCTGGCAGAACCTGATCGAAGGGGTGCAGAAGATATCGGTGGCCGACTTCGCTCACCGCACCGCCCAGGCGAACCATCTGCTCGCCGATAATGGTGTCACCTTCAACGTCTTCCATGAAGGTGCCAAGTCGCAGCGCCCCTGGCAGCTCGATCTGATCCCGTTCATTATCGATGCTCCTCAGTGGCAAAAGCTCGATGCCGGATTGCGGCAGCGAGCCCGGTTGATGAACTGGATCGTGAAGGACTGCTACGGTGCCCAGTCTCTGATCCGCGATGGCTCCCTGCCGCCCGAGGTGCTCTTCGCGAACCCCGGCTACTTGCGACCCTTTGACGGGATTCATCAAGAGGGCCCGTCGATCGTGGCCGCAGCTGCCGAGTTGGCCCGCGGTCGTGATGGCCAGTGGTATGTCATGGCCGATCGTTCCGATGCTCCGGCGGGGGCGGCATTCGCTCTGGAGAACCGGATCGTCGTCTCGCGGACGATCCCGCCCGACCTCCATGCCCAGCCCATGCAGCGGCTCGCTCCGTTCTTCCTGCGCGTGCAGAACACGCTGAGGAATCTAGGCCACAAACTGGCCGAGAACCCGCGCATCGTGCTGCTCTCTCCGGGAGCGAAGCACTCGTATTACTTCGAGGATGTCTACCTGGCACGGTATCTCGGGTACTCCTTGGTGGAGGGGGCCGACCTCGCGGTGCGAGATAATCGAGTCTACCTCAAGACCCTCGCCGGACTGGTTCCGATCGATGTCATCGTGTCGCGGGGAATTGAACGCGGCATTGACCCCCTGGAGCTGGGCGGGGGCGAGCCGCATGGCGTGCCGGGTTTGTTGCGGGTGCTTCGCGGGGGCAAGGTCGTCATTGCGAACATTCCCGGCAGCGGGCTGGTGGAATCGCCGATCTTCATGTCCTTCCTGCCGACATTGTGCCGTCGCTGCCTGGGCGACGAGTTGATCCTGCCTTCGATCGCCACGTGGTGGTGCGGTGATCCCGTGCAGTGGAGTTACGTCCGTGAGCATCTCGAACAACTGGTCATCAAGCCAGCCTTCCAGTCCAGCGGCAACGAAGAGATCCTGCCCCGTTCTCTCTCCGCACAGTCCCGCAAGCAACTGCTGGAGCGTATCGCTGTCAAGCCGCATCAGTTCGTGGCCCAGGAACTCGTCGAGCGCTCAGCAGCCCCCGTCTTTCACCAGGGGACCGTACGCGTGGGACATGTCGCACTGCGGACGTTTCTAGTCGCAGACGGTGCGGACTATTCCGTCATGCCGGGCGGACTGGCCCGCGTCGCCCTCAGTACCGACCCGATGGAGCTTTCGATCTCCGCCGGGGTCAGCAGTAAAGATGTCTGGGTGCAGGCGGACAGCCCTGTCGCTCCCGTCAGCTTGCTGTCTGCCGAGGACGAACCTGTCCCACTGCGCCGCACGAATGCCATCTTCCCCAGCCGGGTGGCCGACGATCTGTTCTGGTTTGGTCAGTCTCTCGATCGCGCTGATTTCCTGAGCCGGCTGCTGCGAGCGGTGATTGAACGCCTGACTGCGGAAGCCTCGACCGAGCTGCCAGAGTTGCCGAGCCTGATCCGGGCGCTGGCCGATCAGGGGCAGATTGAACCCGGATTCGCCATTGAGTCGATGTCGGTCCGGCTCCCCCATCTGCGGGAGGCGCTGCCCCGCATCGTGGCCAATGTCGACGAACGGCATGGGCTGTCAGCTGCCGTCTCGGAGCTGTTTCGACTGGCCTCCCTGGAACGGCTCTGGATGTCCCCCGACACCTATCGCAAGGTCCGCGAGACCGCCGAGAGATACCGGTCCGCTTTCGTCCCCGGTCGTGCCAGTCTGATCGACCTGCTCGATGCGCTGAATCAGTTGATCCTCGATCTGGCCGCAGTCAGTGGCCTGATCCATGACGGGATGGTGCGAGGTCCGGCTTGGCACGTTCTCGATATGGGACGCCGCATCGAACGCTCCAAGCACACCTCGAATCTCGTCCGCAGCATGCTCGCACCGCGTCGCAAACTCGAACGCGCTGAGCTGCGGGCGCTGCTGGAGGTCATCGACTGCCGCATGACATACCGCTCCCGCTACATGGAAAACGTCCAGCAGAACGCCGTCCTCGATTTGTGCCTGACGGACGAAACCTGTCCCCGCTCGCTGGTTTCGCAGCTCATTTCGCTGGCTTTGCATGTCGACGCCCTCCCCAGCGATGGCAAGTCACCGTTGCGTTCTGAGGAAAAGCGGATCGCGATGGATGCCGTGAATTCCGTGCGCATGATCTCTCCGGAACATTTGCGAGATTCCCGGGCCACCGAAGTGCTGCGGCTCCTGACCACGATGGAGCCGAATATGAAGCATCTGGCCGATGTGCTGACCAACAAGTATCTGCTGCACTCGGGTGCCCCACGTCAGATCACCTCAGATCTGGAGTTGCCGCAATGAGATATCGCATCATTCACAAAACGCAGTATACGTCTGTTGAGCCGATCTCCGTCGGCCACAATGAAGCGTGGTTGACCCCTCGCCAGACTCCGACTCAGGTGTGCCTGTCGCACCACATGGAGTTTACTCCCGAGCCATCGATCGTCGTCACGCGAGTCGACCACTTCCAAAACACCACGACACAATTCGCTTTCAACCAGGGGTATGACAAACTGGTCGTGACCTCAATCAATGAAGTCGAGGTTCGCGCTCCCGGCCCCACAACTCTCGAAGCCCCCCCCTGGGAGTCAGTTCGTGATGCGGTCCAGACTCTCGAGACCGCCGAGGACTTCGCAGCGCTCGAGTTTAAGTTCGACTCACCCCGCTGCCGCATCGCGTCCGAGTTCGCACTGTATGCCCAGACTTCGTTCCCGGTCGGTGCCTCCATTCGCGAGGGGATCACCGATCTGATGAGACGGTTCTTCACCGACTTCAAATATGACTCGACTGCGACGACGGTGTCGACTCCGGTGGAGCAGGTCTTTCGCACCCGCCGGGGCGTCTGCCAGGACTTTGCCCACCTGCTCATTTCGATGTTGCGGTCGATGGGTCTGCCCGCCCGCTATGTCAGCGGCTACCTGCGCACGCTGCCGCCACCGGGCAAGCCGCGGCTGGTCGGAGCGGATGCCTCACATGCCTGGGTGTCGGTCTACTGCGGCCCGCTCGGCTGGATTGACCTCGATCCGACCAACAACCAGTTCCCCTCGACCGACCATATTACGATTGCCTGGGGCCGTGACTATGTGGATGTGGCCCCACTCAAGGGCGTCTACGTCGGTGGAAGCAGCCCCCGTCTGGTGGTCAGCGTCGATGTTTGCGAGATCCCCCTCTGATCAACTCATGTTCTGGCCCGCGCGGTAAACACTCTTCACGCATTCGGCGAGGCAGAATCCGAAGTGCCGTCGGGTGGAACCAGCCGCTCTGGGCGCCGGCCCCCCATTCCGGGGACACGCGCCATCCATGGTGGGCCAACGCTCCCCAGCGAGCTTGTCCCACCCGACCGCTAGCCGGGAATGTCCGGCTCGACGAGTGTGGCCAGCAGCGCGAGCGATTCCTGCCAACCGAGGTCGCACATCTCGAGCGGAATGGCGTCAGGGATACCGCTCTGGGTGATGCTTAACTCGGTTCCGCACAACACCGGCTTCAGAGACACCGTGACCTCGAGGACGCCCGGCAGGTTCGGATCCTCGAATTTGTCGGTGTAACGAATCCGCTCGCTGGGGACCAGTTCGAGGTACTCACCGCCGAAGGTTCCTGACACCTTTATTGCCCACCTTTATTGCCCCACAGTCATGAGTCCTCGCTGGCTGCACCGCGTGAATCGGATTTACCTAGGACATACCAGCGTTTCAAGAGGTCCAATACTTGATCTTGCATATCTCGATCTGAACTGCGACTCGCAGCCAGCTCACGCAAACGTGTCTCGGCTTTTTCGATTCGGACATTGAGCGTAGAAAGTAACTTTTTCGCGGAGCGATCAGTTTTGGGAACACTCACTTCACCACTCACACCGAGATTGGCCATGCGAGCAATCAGCTGTGCCTCGCCGGAAGTCTGGCAGACGACGTACTCTCGTCGCGTCCTGCCGAAGTAGACCGACTCATTGTCGAATAGTGCATCGCTCGTGAGATGAACGGGGCGTTCAGAGGGAATGTTGATCATTTCGCAGTCTCCGGCGGCATGGGCAGCGACCCATTCGGCAACCGGAATGAGATCGGTGAGATCGAGGGCGTCCCACGCGTCGGCGGCATGGTCGGCAACGGCGAACTTGGTGCTTCCCCCGGTGCGACGGTCTTCCATCTTCTGGATTTCGGTAACACGTACGTCTCGGAAGTGCCGTGTCGTTACTTCATAGAGCCGATCAATCCAGCGAGAACGCTCCTGGGGGTCTGAGACTCCGAGGAGTTCGAAGACGGCGTCATCGAGATTGCGGCGGTCGGGTTGAGTGAGTTCAAGCGGCAGCGTCACCTTACGAGTGGCTAATTCGCGGGCGCGTTCGTAGGTATGGCACTCCTTGAGTGCGTCTTCAACGAACCCACTGACTGGCCGAGCACTGATCGATTTGAGGGCATCCGACAACCGTTTCAGCAATTGCTGCGAACATCCCCGAGGATCAGGGACTTCAATCAGGTTCACATCGACAATTTCGGTTTTTAGGTTTCCTTCGGTCCCTGCGTATCGCCCGTAAAACGTCTTGAAGAGGCCGATCATTGTGCTGTTGGCGACAGCGAGGAGTGCTTGCTGTTGCTTCTTGTTCAACTCCCTCGCACCCAAATCGTACAGATTGCAATTGCAGACGATATTGTGTGGATTACCGGGAATGATGTGACGGTATTGCTGTGATTTGGGCCAGAAGGCAAATCCGGGATCAACCAGTTTGGTGAGGTCGTACCACGGGTCGCGGGATGCGCAGGTGGATCGTTGTGGCACGGGGACCGCTTTGCTCTTCGTGCTGGCGTAAGTCGCCTGCTCACCATACTTGATGTACTTATATGCGTGTGTGCCCTTGATCGCGGAGAGCGGAGAGGGGACTAAGACGACAACACGGTCCAGATTCTTAGCACGTACAACGGGGCGATCCACTTTCATCAAGCTGTGAACCTCGGCGAGAAGGAACTTCGGCTCGATCGCGTGGTAGGTTCCTGCCCCATCCTCGACAATCCGCAGGGTTCCCGCGACGACCAGAGGGCGAGAGATGCCCACAGCTTGGCGAAACTCCTTGTCCTCTTGGTAAGTCGCCAGTACGAACTCCGTCACATCCTTCGGCATGAAAAAGGCGTCGCACCCTGTTTTGACTCCGAAGCGAATATCCACCAACTCGCCCAGCGGAACAAAGCGACTCTGGAATCGTTCCATGATCTCGAAGTACAGGTCAGGAGCCCGCAGATACCGTCCCCATTTTCCCGCCACATAGTCCCCTTCGTAGGCTCCCTCGCAGCCATTCAAATATCCACCGTTTGAAACTATTCCTTCCATATCGTCTTCGTCGCTTTCTTCGATCGGCGCGCCATGGAGGACAGCACCCGCATTCACCCCCGCATCCCACAAATCTCCCTGACGTTTGACCAATATCCGCCAGCGCTCGTCGTGCATGTTCCGATTCGTGCGTTCAATGGCGTCTCGCAAACGGTCCACAGCCTCCTGCCGGATGTACTCTTGCTCCTCCGCCGCTGCCCCCACGCCCGCGCTGGCGGACTGGCCGATGATCTCGGCGAGCGGCTTTTCAAACCGCACGAACCGCACCGGATTCTCACGACGCGCCTCTGCGTCGCGACAACGCTCCAAGATCGTGATGCAGGTTTTCACACGAGCATCCGGGAACCAGCGTTCGGTAGAACTCTCCATGATGGCGATGATCTTGAAGTTCAAGAGCATCCAGCGTTGCAGCTCAAAGCCATAATCCACGTCGAGCCACTGCCCGCTCGTCAGAAACCCAAAGTGGCCACCCTCTTTCAAGAACTGGGAGGCATGCGGCCAAAAGTAGCAGTGCAGGTCGGCACGCCCCGAGAGCTTGGTTCCCTTAAAAGCGTCAGCGACTGCTTGTGCGTAGAGGGACTTATTGAATTTGTTGATTCTTTCTTGCCGGACGTAAGGGGGATTCCCCACAACCGCATCCAGCGGCGGAAGCATGACGGGAATCTTCCGGCCCGTGGAGTGTTCCGGGATTTGGCAGAACGCTGTCTCGGCAGTCGTCCGCAGGAAATCTCCGCGATCAATACGCGGATAATTCGCTTCGTCGTTGATCTCGCGGGCGGCGAGGTTCAGAGTGGCGAGGTGCGCGGGGTAAATCGCAATATCGCAACCGAACAAGTCCCCCAGCATGGCAGCGTGAGATCGCTTGGCGTCCATTGCCCGCTTGCGATAATATGCCCGCACGAGAAACGAACCCGAGCCGCACGCCGGGTCCAGGACCGTCGCATTCGCGGAGCGGATACAAAAAGAGTTGATGAGGTCTACGGGGTCCGGACCGGTAAAGTGTTGGCCGTAACGATGGCGAGTTTCGGGGCTGACCAACTTCTGAAAAATAAGGCCGACAATGTCGGTCGACACTTCGCGAAAGTCCACACTCTCAATGCCGCGCAGACAGGCTCGCCACGCATCGACGGCGCCGTCCGGAGTGAAGACCTGATCGTTTCCCCAGTCATGTGCGTCCGGAAATAGGAGAGATTCGTAGTCGCCGCTGCGATCCGCCGCCTGTTGGAACAGATCATTGAGACGCCGCCAAGCTTGCAGGGGTGTCTTGACGCTGGGGGCGAGTTCGATTTTGGGTAGTTCTGGAAAGCGGGCACGGAGTGCCTTATAGAAAATGAAACGGTTAGTCCAAATGTAGACGAGCGAGCGGGCGGCGCTATCCAGCGACTTGCGCCATTCGTCTGGCTGGCTGCGACGCACCTGCAGTTCATGATCGACCATCCACTCTTGCAGCCGCATGTCAAACGACTTGTCGCTTTCAGCGGTTTTGTAGAAATACTGTCGCAACAGAGTGACTGGCCAGTCGAGATGACTTTCCAGGGACCACAAGAAAACTTCATCGGGAGGTAACGCCCAATCCCTTCGCTGTCCCGACACGATGTCACCCAGATCGCGAAGCAGGTCAGGCAGAAACCGCTTCTCGATATGTTCAAGCGTTTCGGGCCGGGCGACATCTTGCGCCGAGCCGAGATCTAGTCGCAATGACCAGACTTTGATCCGCCGCTCCAAGAGTGGCTTGTCCCACTGCTTGCGGTCCCACAGCACGAACGTGTTGACATCCCAGGTAAAGAAGAATTGGACAACTGCCTCTTCCGCCTTATCGTGGGCGTCTTTGACAACTTTGGAGTCGAATGCATTTGTGTTTCCAGGGAGCTTCACTTCGCCAGTGAGCAAGATACGGTTGTTGGGGCCGTAGAACCGCAAATCCTTGCGAGCGTTCACGCTCTTTGTGCTGCCCTTTCCCTCAATCCTCACTTCGACGAACGGACAACGGTCCTGAATGGTGGAAAAAAAAGCCGTCGCTGCAGTGGCCATCTTGCCGCAGAAATCGACTTCATTGATGGTGTCGGCGATGTGAGTTTTCATAGAGTGGACAGGATATCAACCTCTCAATGGAAGCGTAACATATGCAGTCGACCTTTTGTACGGGCAGGGCACGCCGGGTGCCACTGGCGATCGCTTTGGGCCGCCAGTGGGGGGAGCGTGGCCGAGACGGAAATCTTGTTGGTGCAGTCGTGAGTCACTCCACACTGGCGAGTCAAAGCCCTCGCCAGTGGCACCCGACGGTCGGCGAGCGACACGACACCGCACGGCGGACTTACGTCCAGCCGCTCGCTGTCGAACTGCACTCGCTCCGCTTCGAAGACTTCGCGTCGCTGCTAAACGGGCGGGGTGCCTTCGGGAGGAGTCTCGGGAGCAATTGCAGCCGGGGTGGTGGTCTCATCCGCGACTTCGGCAGGAATGCGGGCGACGCTGGCGATTTTTTCGCCGTCGAGGCGCATGATGCGGACGCCTTGGGTATTGCGACCGATGAGGCTGATGTCGACGGCGCGGATGCGTTGCATCATGCCGCTTTGCGAGACCATCAGAACATCGTCGCCATCGTGGACGGCGAGGATGCCCATGACTTTGCCGTTGCGGTCGGTGGTCTTGATGTCGCGGAGGCCCTTGCCGCCGCGGCGCTGACGGCGGTAGCGCATGCCGCTGGGGCTGGTGGGGTCTTCTTCTTCGCCGGTCGGCTCGGCTTCGGCGGGCTCGGCACTGTCAATGGGCTCGTCGGACTCGGAGGGCTCACGCCCCCCGCTCGCTAGTTCATCCGGAGCGACAACGCCGAACGGCGTCCGCTTGCCGTACCCGTTCTCACAGATGGTCAGCAGCGTGGCGTTCTCTTCGGCGACGACCATGCCGACAACCAGATCGCCCTGACCCAGCTTGATCCCCTTGACCCCCATCGTGTCGCGACCCGTCGCGCGGGCGTCCGACTCGCAGAACCGGATCGACATCCCGTTCGAGGTGCTGAGCACCACATCCTGGCCGGGAGCGACCTTGACCACATCGATGAGAGCGTCCCCCTCGTCGAGCTTGATCGAGATGATCCCGCCCTTCTTGGGACGGCTATAGGCGGACAAGGCCGTCTTCTTGACGATCCCGTTTTTCGTGGCCATCAACAGGAATTGGGTGTCGACGAACTCGCGGACATCAATGCAGTCCTGGACCTTTTCCCCTGCGTCGAGCGACAACAGGTTGACCAGTGCCCGCCCCTTGGCGGTACGGCCTTGCAGCGGCAGGTCGTACACCTTTTGCCAGTACACGCGGCCCTTGTCCGTGAAGAACAGCAGGTAGGCATGCGTGCTCGATACGAACATGTGTTCGATCGGGTCTTCGTCGTCGTTCTTGGCTCCGGCGATCCCCTTGCCCCCGCGATTCTGCGACTGATACGTCATCAGCGGAGTCCGCTTGATGTAGCCCCGCTGCGACAGTGTGACCACCATCGGCTCCTCGGTGATCAGCGAATCCTTGTCGACATCGGTCAGCTCCTCTTCGGAGATTTCGGTGCGTCGCGGCGTCGCGTACTTGGACTTCATGTCGTCCATCTCGCCGCGAATCAGCGAGAGGACGGCTTCGTCCGACGCCAGCAACTTCAAGTGCCCGGAGATTCCTCCGAGCAGGTGGTTGTGCTCGCCTTGCAGGTTCTCCCGCTCCAGATTCGCCAACGAACCAAGCTGCATGCTGACGATGGCTTCGGTCTGGTTGGCGGAGAGGGAGTACGCTTCGTAAACCCCCTGCTCGTCCTGGAACATCGAGTAGCCGACGGAGCCGAGGGCGCGTTCGATCAGGCCGCCATCGATCTTGATGGCCTGGAGCCGGACCTTGGCCTCGCTGCGGCTGGGGGAGTTGCGGATGGTGGAGATCACCAGATCGATATCGATCTGGGCGATGAGCAGTCCCTCGACCGTGTGCTTGCGTTTGCGGGCTTCGGCGAGCAGGAACTCGGTGCGGCGGCGGATGACCGTCACGCGATGGCGGATGAACTCCTGCAACAGCTGCTTGATGTTGAGCGTCTGTGGGCGGTTGCCGACGAGGGCCAACAGAATCACGCTGACCGTCGTTTGCAGCGGCGAATACTTATAGAGCAGGTTCAGCACGACTTCGCGGTCGGCGTCCCGCTTGAGGTAGATGTGCAGCCGCACCTGCCACGTGGGCGTCTTACGGTCGGTGTAGTCGACGACGCGCGAGATGCCCTTGATCTTGTCATCGCGGATCAGCTCTTCGAGCTTCTCTTTAATGCGGTCGCGGTTTTCGAAGTACGGGATCTCTTTGACGACGATGACTTCGGTGTTCTTCTCGGTCTCAAACTCGATCTTGGCCCGCACGGTGAGGGTGCTGCGCCCGGTCTGGTAGCCCTGGCGGACTCCGAAGCGCCCGCAGATGACGCCGCCGGTGGGGAAGTCGGGACCGGGGAGGACTTCGATGATCTCGTCCACGCTGGCGTCCGGGTTGTCGATCAGGACTTGCACCGCACTAGCGACCTCGGCGAGGTTGTGCGGCGGCACGCTGGTCGCCATTCCGACCGCGATGCCGGTCGAACCGTTGACCAACAAGTTTGGGAACCGCGCGGGGAGGACCACCGGCTCTTCGTTCCGCTGGTCATACGTGCGGACGAAGTCGACCGTGTCCTTGTTGAGGTCTTCCAGCAGGTCCGCTGCCTGCGCCGACAGCCGGGCTTCGGTGTATCGCATGGCTGCCGGGCCGAGTCCGGCGATCGAGCCGAAGTTCCCCTGCTTGTCGATCAGCACCTCACGCATGACCCAATCCTGGCCCAAGCGGACCAGCGTCGGGTAGATCACCGCTTCGCCGTGCGGGTGATAGTTCCCCGACGTGTCGCCGGAGATCTTGGCACATTTCATTCGCGCCGAGTTCGGCCCCAGATTGAGGTCGTTCATCGCGACCAGAATCCGCCGCTGGGCAGGCTTCAAGCCATCGCGGGCATCCGGCAGAGCGCGGCTGATGATCACGCTCATCGCGTAGGTCAGGTAGCTCTGCTGCATCTCATCGCGGATGTCCATCCGCTGGATGCGATCGTCGCCGTTGTCTTCGGGAATCGGGGCGTTCTTGTCGTGCTTGGAGACCAACGGTCAACTCCTTCGTGTCCCGCTGATCTGAAGGACCAGACGGCGTGCATTCATTTGACGCAAATGTCTCATGAATCGAGAGTTACGAGCGGAGTTCCGGTACGGAAATCACTCCTCTGTCAAACGTTGGATTGTACTCAATTATGCAGGCACTCACAACGTACTCGACCCGCTGTTCTGTTGTGTAACGTGCGAGGTACGACTGTCTTTCAAGGCCGTCCCCGATGGCCAGAGCGACTGTCCCCGGAGAACGGCTTCGTCCTTCCCAACGGAGCGGTGTCAGGAAGTCGGGAGTCGCTCGGGGACGGGCCGGTGGGCCCAGCCTACGGGTGTTCTCGCAGATGCAACGCGGACTCAGTCACCAGTTCCACCATCAACTGGCGAATGTTGTAGTTGTGCGACCGAAAACTCTCGCTCCGCTGGGCGAGGAACTCGTTGCCAAAGGCCCGCACCGGTTGCTTGGCGAGGTGGTGGAACAGCTGCTCGACGAACGACTCGCGGCACTCGGGGCTGTCGACGAGGAACCGGGCGAGGTCGAAGCTGCCTTGGAACTTGACCTCGTCACCGCTGCGGGCGATGTAGCCTCCCGTGGCGTCGACGGGGCGGCTGTTCTCCTCGGTACGGAACCGACCGATGGCGTCGAACTGCTCCAGCGTGAACCCCAGCGGGTTAATCATCGTGTGGCAGCTTTGGCACGCCTGCGGGCTGGTCTGGAGTGTGATCCGCTCGCGCGTGTTAAGGTCTTTGTGCAGGTCGGGAGCCAGCGGGGCCACCGCGATCGGCGGCGTCTTGAGTCTCCGCCCGAGCAAGCTGCGGGAGACGAACACGCCGCGATGGATC
>JAYTWO010000556.1:0-2624 GCA_043743415.1 Planctomycetota bacterium | reverse complement strand
ATCCACCCCGATCTGGTCGCGAATCGTGTTGCGGTACTCGCTGCGATTCAGCCGCCGCATGACCACAGTCCGCTCGCGCAGGATCAACTCCGCCCGCACGGTCTGCTCGGTGATCCAGTCGACCACCGCTGCCACTTCGGCCTCGGAAGGCTGCTGCTCTTTCTCGGGCGGCATCTCGTGGGAGTTGAGCACATTGACGATCTCGCGCCATTGGGACCGCGTCGCGGGATCGCCGAAGTCGATGAGCAGCCGTTTCGCATCCAGGGCGAACTCCCCCTCGGGCTTGTCCCCTTCGTGACACTCGGTGCAATACGTTTTGAAGAACGGAGCCACGGTCTTCGCAAAACCGGGCTGATCGGAGGGCACTCTGGCAGCGTCCTGCCCCATGACCGGGGAAGAGATCAGCACCAGGGCCAGTGAGAACAGTGATCTCTTCATGAGGTGATTCGCACTCAAATTGAAAACAGCAGTGGCCAGCCCCCGTCGAATCTGACCAGGGCCATCCCCTGCCGGGCCTCTTCACATCCTGACGGGATAGAGCATTGTATGCTCGATGTTCCGTGTCGTGAACTCCGACGCCGGGCACCTTTCAGGCAATTGCTCCGGTGTCGGGGTGACAAATCCGCCGGACTGCATTATCCTGCCGAATTCGGTGCCGCTTGGGCGGCCCGTTCCCCACACGTCGAGAATATCCCATGGCCCAGGTCAACGCTGGCGATTTCCGCAAAGGTGTCAAAGTTGTCATCGAGAACCAACCCTTCGAAATGACGGCTTGCGAGTTCGTCAAACCCGGGAAGGGGCAGGCTCTCTACAAAACCCGCATGCGGAATCTGCTCTCCGGTCGCTACCTCGAAGTCACCTACCGCAGCGGCGAAAGCTTGGAAGCCGCCGATATCCGCTCGGGCGAGGGGAGCTTCTCCTACTGCGACGGCACGAACTACATCTTCATGGATAACGAGAGCTTCGAGCAGGTCGAACTCGCAAAAGATATCTGTGCGGACCAGATGGCCTACATCAAGGAAAACACCCCCTGCGCTCTCGTGTTCTGGAATGACAAGCTGATCGGCGTCACCCCGCCGAAGCAGGTCATTCTGACGATCACCAACACCGACACCGCTGTGCGCGGTAACACCGCCACGAACGTGACGAAGCCCGCGACCACGGAAACCGGGGCCGAGGTGCAGGTGCCGTCCTTCATCAACATCGGTGACAAGGTGAAGATCGATGTCGAGACGAAGAGCTACATGGGCCGGGCCAACGATTAGGCGTCGTCAGAAAGTGTCGCCTGTCGCGAAGCGAAAGGCGACACTCATCGCCCACGATTCGGTCGGAGTCGGCGACATCATCGAGCGCTCGCGAACCAGCCGGGAACAGGAGTTCCCGGCTTTTTTCTGCGCACTGGAGTCCTCCGCCCATGCAGCACCACTTCACCCCCACCCTCTACCACAACACCCTGGGCCCGCATCTGCCGGTGCTGTGGGTCGAGCCCGGTGACTCGATCACCACCGACACCGTCGATGCCCGTGGCTTCGACCAGAACCGGCAACTCGTTGCCGCGCGCGGGAACCCGATGACGGGACCGTTTGCTATCCGGGGAGCGGAACCCGGCGATGCGCTGGCCGTGCGGATCATCGACATCACCCCCAGTCGCAGCTATGGCTTCACGACCGCATCGACGGCAGCGCAGTGCGTCGATCCGGCGTTCGTGTCCTCGCTCCCGCCGAATGATCTCGTCGAGTGGGAGATCGATGTCGCGGCGAAGACGGTGCGATTGGTGGCCCCCCAGCCGGTCGGGATGCCGGAATTGGTGTTGCCGCTCGATCCGATGCTGGGGTGCTTTGGTGTGGCACCGTCCCGGCAGCAGGCCCTCTCCACCGCGACTTCGGGCCCGTACGGCGGGAACATGGATTATCGGTCGTGCCGCGCGGGGGCGGTGGTGCTGTTTCCGGTTTCGGAGGCGGGGGGGCTGTTCTTTCTCGGCGATGCGCATGCGGTGCAGGGGGACGGCGAGATCAGCGGGAATGGGGTCGAGGTCTCGACACGCACCACCTTTGAGTTGCACTTGGTGAAGGGCTACAGGCTCGAATGGCCACGGTTGATTGACTCGCGAGGCATCGCGACCATCGGCAACGCCCGGCCTCTCGATCAAGCCACGCAGCACGCGACGACCGAGATGCTCCGCTGGCTGTTGCAGGACGGTGGCCTCGACGCAGCTGGGGCGAGCCTGTGGCTGCAGCAATGCGTGCGGTACGACATCGGCAATATCTTTGACCCGGCCTATACGATGGCCTGCCGGTTGATTCGGGAGTATTGGCCACCGGGGTTGATGCAGAGTGAGGTCATTCGGCGATTCGAGATTGCCCGGTCATAGGTGTGTGTGCTTCAGAAAAGTAGGTCGTTGCAAAAATAAAACGCCACAGCGGCGGTAGGCCGATTCGATTCTGGCACTCTGTGCATGCGGCTGGCAGTGACTAGAGCGTTTCCCAGTGGAGTGTTCGCCCTGTGAGCCGTCGGGCTTGCCCGACGTGCTACGAGCGACAGGTGACACTCAGCGCACGCTCAAACGGGAAATGCCCTGGACTCGGGAAAAATGAGGAGGTGGTGAGCCGCAGATGAACGCAGAT
>JAYTWO010000555.1:0-3241 GCA_043743415.1 Planctomycetota bacterium | reverse complement strand
CCCGTCCTCTCCGGCGGTCCGCGCGGCAAACACAAGATTCAAGGCATCGGTGCCGGGTTCATCCCCGACATCCTCGACATGAGCCTCGTCGACGAAGTCATCCAAATCACCGACGATGAGGCCCTCGCCATGGCCCCCCGCCTCGCACAAGAGGAAGGCATCCTCGCCGGCATCAGCTGCGGTGCCGCGATGGCAGCGGCGCTCAAAGTCGCGGCCCGCCCGGAGAACGCCGGGAAGACGATCGTGGTGATCCTGCCAGATTCGGGCGAACGGTATCTGTCGACGCCGATGTTCGAGTTCGCGCGCGGGTGACGTGAGAATGAGAGCGAGAGCGATCTAGCATCGCGAAAGCCCAGGGGTTGCAACCCCTGGGCGTTGGGGCCAGAACGGCTTATTGCGACCCGCGAACGGTGAGCGTCGATTTCCCGGCCCCGCGTTCGGCTCCGGCGGGGAAGGCGTGCTTGGGCGGTTCAAAGCCTAGCAGCGCGGATGGTCCCTCGGTGCCATCGAGTTCGTGGCTCCAGAGCGGCTGGCCCTCTTTCGTGAGACTCAAACTCCAGCCAGAGGCCGCGTTGTCTCGCACGGTCAGCGTGATCGGAGCCCCAGCGATGATCTTGATCCGCGCTCCCAGATAACGGTCGGTGAGGATGTTCTTGACCTTGGCGGCGAATCCGGTTTCCCCGGCGGGGTCGGTGATCTGGATATCCAGATCGATGGCCTGGCCCGGGGCCAGCAATGTCTTCCCGTGCGGATCGGCGGCTCCGATGCGTTCCACAATGGTCTGGTCGGGCATGTCGATCCCGCGCACGTTGTAGACGTTGGAGCGGGCCGGGTCGGCGGCGATGTACCAGTGCCGCTGGTCCGGGCTGTCCCGCAGGTGCATGCCGACCGGCAGTGCGTAGTTCCAGACAACGCACTCGCGGCTGACGCTGACTAGCGCAGTCCCATCAATCAGGATGTAATCCGACCCCACCCATTGCAGGATCTGTCCCGAGACCGGCAGCGGGAACTGCTTCTTGGTCTCGCCCGTGTTCAGGTCGATGACGCGGAGTTCGCCCCCATCGATCCGCTGCGTGAGGGCCGCGAAGAAGCGACCCTCGGGATGGAAGGCACAGGCTGACGCCAAATCCTCTGCCAATTCGGACAAGGCGATCGAGCCTGCGGGCTTCCCCGTTTTGGTATCTAGGAAGAAAATCGCTCGCCGACCCGCATCGCTCACCGCCACATAGTCCCGGGCTGCGGACAACTCGGGCCGCAGATCGCCAATCTCCACCTCATAGATCGCCTTATTGAGGACCGTGTCCCAGAGCGTCATGCGGCCGGGAGCAGTGGTCAACAGGTGAAATCCATCCACAAATTCGGCGTATCCCACCCGCTGATCGAGGCCCGGTGCGGCATCGTGGTAGGGGGCCAGACTTCCCTGGTTTGAGCCATCACGCACCGCCCAGATGTTCAATCGATCCAGCCCATTGGCGTTCTGCGTACAGACCCGCGTGCCGTCCTGGCTGACACTCATTAAGACCGACAACGGCGGCAGCGGAACGCTCTTCTGCTTGTCACCCGTCTTGAGATCGAGAGTCTCCAGCCAGAAACGTGTGCCGGGTTCCGAGGTCGGGAGACCGTCCTCGTTCACCACCAGCGGATTGCTGGTGTACATGACGAAGCCGATCCCGCTCGCGGATTGCGAGAGGCAGCCCATGTATATCTGACCTTGCGGGATTTCGGCCCCTCGGCCCGTGGCCTTAACAGGAGCGGGTGGCTTGCCGGGCTTGACGGCCCAGTCGACCTCTTCGAGTTCAATCTTGGCGACCGCCGACCGGTCAACCGGCTTCGAGTCCGGAACCGGGTTCTCGGGTTCCGGTGTGCCGGGAGCAACAGCGGGGGCTCCCGTGCTGGCTTTGATCGCCGCCGAGAGATCGTGGGCGATCAGCACCCCGTCCGCCGAGACGGCCAACTGATCGGGGCTGACCACACGCACTGGGTAAATCGGCTGGGAGGCCAACTCCGCGACCAACTTGCCCTCTCCGGAATCGTACACCGCCTTGCCTCCGATGAGGAGGTGGCGATGATCGGGGAACCACTCCAGGCGGCCCCCTTGGTAGTTCTCACGCGGCTGAATCTTGTCGGCGAGTTCCAACAGATCGAACTGCCCCGCAGTGGTCCCCGTTTGGACCTGCCAGACCTTCAACTGAGGAGCATCCCCGCCCAGCAGAACGGCCAGTTGCTTCCCGTCATGCGAGAAGGCGGCCCCCAGGCACTCGGGCTGCCCCGCGAGCGAGACGGTCGCCGCCAGCGTTCCCGCGTCGAGATCGGTAATCGTTAGCCCGGCGGTTTTGCCTTGGCGAGTGACCGCCACGAAGTACCGCCCACCGGGACTGATGGCCCAGCCGTCGTCGACCTTCCAGGCCCCAAGCTTCACGATCGTTTTCGGCGTGAACTCAGGGACCGAGTAGACGTGCAACTCTTTGTTGTCTTCGAAGATGAGTCGCGACTTGCCCGCGAAGGCGACCAGCTTCGACGCATTCCCGCTGAGCTTGATCGGGGGCAGAGGCTTGTTCTGTGCCACGCTAAAGATCGAGAGGGCACTGTCCCACTGCGGCTTCCCGGCCAGGTACTTGCCATCGGGGCTGAGGGCCTGCCCCTTGCTGCTGCCGAACTCCAGATTGCGGACCTGCCCGATCTTCTTCTTCTCGATCAGGTTCCACACCTCGCGATGCTGCTTCTTCTCGTCGTTCAGACCGAGAGCCACAAACGGACTGGGAGTCACCGGGTACAGCACGCGCAAGCGGGTCGATTCCACGAAGTCGGGACCAATCGCCCCCAGCGTCGGCATCTTGAAACTCAGCTTCGCCCCGGCAGCCGCGAAGCTGCCGGTCGGGGCCGGGTCGAACGCCAAAGTCCAGTTCGGCTTCTCGGCGGGAGTGGCGGGAGGCTCCCCGACAGTGGCGACCGGTTTTTCCGGAGCGGGCTTCTCGGGCACGGGCTTCGCTGGGCTGCCTTCCACGATGGCGGGGACCGGATTGGTGGGAGTGGGAGCCGGTACGACGGGCTTCATCTCTGCCACAACCGGGGGCGTCGGCTGGACCGGTTCGACGGGAGCTGGTTCGGGCTGCGTGGGGGGCTCGGGCTGCGGAGTGACTGATGTCCCCGTGGGCTTTCCGAACGGGTTGGCAGCTGTCGAGGGAGTGGGACTGCCGAAGGGGTTGGTCGTTGTCGCCGGAGCTGCGGGAGTCGGTGTCGG
>JAYTWO010000554.1:0-5555 GCA_043743415.1 Planctomycetota bacterium | reverse complement strand
TCATCTACAACGACGGGAACGCGACGCTCAACCTCTCCAACCTGAGCGTGCCGAGCGGATTCACGGTGACCAACGGTCTGGCCAGCAGCGTGGCGGCCGGTGGCTCCGACACCATTACTGTCGTCATGGATGCGTCATCGGTCGGCACCAAGAGCGGTCAGATCAGCTTCAGCACGAACGACAATAACGAGAACCCTTTCAACTTTGCCATTTTCGGCAGCGTGTCCGATTTCACGGTTACCAACACGAGCGATGCTGGTTCCGGATCGCTCCGACAAGCGATACTTGATGCGAATGCTGTCGCTGGCTTGAATCAAATTCGGTTCGCAATAGGCACCGGATTGCAGACGATTTCCCTGCTCTCGGCCCTACCGGAGATCACCGATTCGGTCGTGATTGATGCAACCACGCAGCCGGGTTTTTCCGGACGGCCGCTGATCGAATTGGATGGGACCAATGCGGGGAACACTGATGGCCTCAAAATCACGGCGGGGAATTCGGTCGTGCGTGGTCTGGTGATCGGGGGCTTCCAACAATCGGGCATCGTACTCGCCAGTGGGGATAACAATGTTGTCGAAGGCAATTTCATCGGCACGGATGCGCTGGGGACCGCCTCGCGTGGAAATGACTTCGGCGTGAAGATTGAGGCGGGCTCTGCCGGGAACCGGATCGGCACGGATGGCAATGGCGTGAATGACGCAGCAGAAAGGAACCTCCTTTCGGGCAATCGCGCGGATGGCGTGCTGATCAAACAGGCCGGCAGCGACAACAACATTGTGGCTGGTAATCTGATTGGAACCAATCAGGCCGGAACTGCGGCGCTGTCGAACAACTACGGCGTCCGCATCGAATCCGGAGCGCAAGGGAATCGCGTCGGTACCAATGGTGACGGTGAGGCCGATGTCGCCGAACGCAATGTGATTTCGGGAAATCGACTCGATGGTGTACTCATTACTAATGCCGGAACGTCCAACAACACTGTGGCTGGCAACTTCATCGGCACGGATGTAACCGGTCTCGCTCCTCTCGGGAATTCCTGGAGTGGTATCGCGATCATCGATTCCTCCAATAACCTGATCGGGGGGACCGCATTCGGCTCCGGGAACATTCTGAGCAACAACGGGTATGACGGAATTGCAATCCTGTCTGGAACGCAGAACGCAATTCGTGGCAACTCGATGTCGTCGAATGGATGGATGGGGATTGATCTCAAGCCTGATGGGGTCACTCCTAACGATGTCGGTGACAGCGATACTGGCCCGAACAATCTTCAGAATTACCCTGTACTCACTGGCGTGGTGAGTTCTAACACGAGTACGAAGGTCATCGGAACTCTGAATAGTATTGCCAACTCGACGTATCAGATCGATTTCTTCTCGAATGATGTTGTGGACGCGACGGGGTATGGTGAAGGACGAAAGTATCTCGGAACGTCCACCGTCTCGACGAATGGCAGCGGAACGGTGACGTTCAACGTGACCTTGCCAGTCTACGTACCTGTTGGTTCGTGGATAACGAGTACGGCCACGGACGGAATCAATAATACCTCGGAGTTCTCGCTGGCTGTCGGCATTCTGCCGGTATTTCTCGACGGCAACACACTGAACGTAAACGGTTCGGCTGCATCGGACACAATTGACGTCAGCATAGGATCGAGCGTGGTCGTCAATGTGAACGGAAACAGTTACTCCTACACTCCGGCTCAAGTGACGGCGATCAACGTCCTTGGGAATGGCGGTAGTGACAAGCTGACATTCACGGGGACGACCGGGGATGAGACTGTCACTCTGCGGGCCAACAACACTCTGGATGTCACCGGACCGGGCTACACGCTGCATGGCGAGAGTCTGGAAACAATCGACGTCAACAGCGGTGGCGGGGTCGGTGATCGGGCCAACCTGTACGACTCAACTGGCAACGACACGTTCACGGCGACGCCTGCCTACGGCCTGCTGACGGGCACCGGGTTCTACAACTACGCCCAGGGTTTCGACCAGGTTTTCGCCTACGCGACGGCGGGAGACGCGGGCGGGGTCGGTGATCGGGCCAACCAGTACGACTCTGCCGGCAACGACACGTTCACGGCGACGCCTGCCTACAGCCTGCTGACGGGCACCGGGTTCTACAACTACGCCCAGGGCTTCGACCAGGTTTTCGGCTACGCGACGGCGGGCGGAACCGGTGATCGGGCCAACCTGTTCGACTCAGCTGGCAACGACACGTTCACGGCGACGCCTGTCTACGGCCTGCTGACGGGGACCGGGTTCTACAACTACGCCAAGGGCTTCGACCAGGTTTTCGCCTACGCGACGGCGGGCGGGGTCGGAGATCGGGCCAACCTATACGACTCAGCCGGCAACGACACGTTCTACGGGCGTCTCAACTATGGCTGGCTGACGGGCCTCGGCTTCTACAATTACGCCCGCGGGTTTGGCCACATGTACGCCTACGCCAACGTCGGTGGTACGGATACGCTGAATGTCAGTGCCCTCGGCTATGACTTCCATCGACTCGGGACTTGGGAAAACGTCGTGTAACCGCTTGCTGGAACGGGCTCAGGTTCCGCCGGGTGCCACTGGCGAGGGCGGGGTGGCCCAGACGCTGCTTTGAGCGTCTGGGTTGTGGAACAACAAGAGGTGACAGTGGACACGTTCGCCTTCCGATCCTCTTGTTCCTGCGTCACCCAGACGTTCAAAGCCACGTCTGGGCCACCCCGCCTAGGGCCACCCCGCCAGTGGCATCAAACGTGTTCACCGCACGGGGGCGAGGCTCCCGCCGAGCCGCTGAGGCGGGTCTCGACCTATCCATTGGCTTACGTCTCAACCGTGTGAGTCCAGCCTTTCGGCTGCTCGGGTGCATCCTGCAGCCGAAAGGCTGGACTCCAACGGGCCAATGCGAACGGCCTCGGGAATGTGGTCATTCCCGAGGCCGTGGAGGCGGGTTCTGCGGTCTCCAGCGGGCGACCTCAGTCGGGGTCGGCGGGCGGATTCGGCACCGGCTTGACGGGCGGGTTGTACTCGCTCGTCGCACCTTCGTACTTCGAATTCTCCGTCGCCATCCGCAGCTCGCGGCGGTTGATGATCTCGCGGGCGGCGGCTCGGATTTCTGGTTCGCTGTTGCGACGCAGGTTGCCGAGTTCGGCCAGCGGCTGAACCATTTTGACGGCCCGAGCGACGGAGCTTTCCATCAACAGAAGTTCGGTGAACCCGCGCTGGATGCCCTCGAGCTGGGTCATCTGGTCGTTGAACTCGCCTTGCAAGCCGGTCAGCAGTTGCAGGCTCTCGACGCTCTCGGCGATCTGGCGGGATTGCCCGGCGAGCGACTGCTCGATCTGGATCAGCCCGGTCAGGTTCTTCTGCGCCGCGTCGACCTGGGTCTGCGAGTTCAGCGTCTGGTTGAGGACCACGAGCTGATTGGCGTTGGTCTGGGCCTGCTCGATGCCGGGAACGCCCTCGGCGATCTGGGCCTTGAGGTTCGTCAGCGAGGTGACGGCAGTTGCAGCTGAGGCGGTCGAGGCGTCCTGGTCAATCAGCGACTGCTGCACGGTGGCCATCTCAGCCAGTTGGGCGCGGGCTGCGTCGGTCTGGTGGTGCTGAGCAATCACAGCGGTCTTGAGGTCGCCGAGTCCCTGGATCGAGGCGACCGCGACATCGGTCTTTTCGCCAGCGAGGGTCGCGGCTTGAGTGACCGTCGCGAGGCCGGAGATCGCTTGCAGAGCGGTGTCGGTGTTCTGGCCAGTGGTGATGGCCTGGTCGCGGACCTGGGCCAGTTGGGTGAGGGCCGTGGTGGCGGGCTCGATGGCCTGACCCTGCTGGATGGCCTGGTTCGCGAACTGGCCGAAGCTCACGACGGCGGTCTTCGCAGCGTCGAGCGTGGCGGTCTGAGCGGGCACCGTTTCGGCGAGATCCCGCACACGCCCTTCGAGAGCCACGACGGAATCGAGGGCCGTCGAAGCATTCTCGAAATCGCTCTGCTTGCTGGTCAATGTGGCCTGTAGGTGAGCGAGCTGTTGCAGAGCGGCCATCGAGGTGCCGACCTTCCCGGCTTCAGTCTCAATCTCCCGCTGGAGGTTCTTCAGCCGCAGGACGGTGTGCTGGGCGGCAGCCAACTGGTCGTGCTGCGTCTTGAGTCCGCTGAGCAAGTCATTCGTGCGACTCACATCGTCCCGCGATCCGGTGAGTTCGACGAGGTGGCTGTCCACCACGCTCATTTGCTGCTGCATCGTGTCGATCCGCTGGGCCAGCGGTCGGGCAATCAGCATCTGCATGATGACGATGCCGATCATCGCTCCGCCCGCGAGAGTTGGCCAGTGAATCTGCTTCCATCCATCGGTGAGGGCGCGTGACGATCCATCGTCTCGGAGACGGTTGGTTGAGTGTTCCACTTCGAAGCCTCCAGAGAGAATCAGGTCGCTGAGTGCGACCCGTGTGTGAGAGAGCAGCCAGCATTCCCGTCTTGGGAAATCGCCGTCCGCGAGCAGCGGGGTCGGCACAGGATCGGCGGGAATTGCCGGGTGACTAGGTGTGGTATCGCCCTCGCACACTCTGGCACTGTCGAGAATGGTCTGGAATTGTGCTCGTCAAAGTGATCGTGAAGGCCGAAATCGAAAAGGGCGGAGTCTTTTGCAGGATCAATTCAATCGGATTAACCTGCATGTGCTGGACGATGGATGTCCCCCTCTGACCTTTCGACACGAGTCTGAAGAATTCAACGCCAAGACACCAAGGAGCAGAGACGCCAAGAAAGAGGCCAGCCGAATTGCGGATTGCTTCTCGCCTTCGCTTGATCCCTTCCCCCCTTGGCGTCTTGGCGTCTTGGCGTTAAATTCTGACTTCCTGCCCCCCGAGAAAACGAAGCCCAGACATGCACGTCCGCGCCGCCCAGATGGAAGACCTGCCCACAATTATCGAGTTCAACCGCCGACTGGCGCTGGAGACCGAAGCGATCACGCTGTCAGTCGAAATCCTCACTCAAGGTGTGCGGGCCGCCCTCCTCGACCCCGCCAAGGCCCGCTACTTCGTGGCCGAGGTCGACGGCCAAGTCGTGGGCCAGCTCATGCACACTCGTGAGTGGAGCGACTGGCGGAACGGCGATCTCTGGTGGCTGCAAAGCGTGTACGTCCGCGAGGACTTTCGCCGCGCCGGAGTGTTCCGCAGGTTGGTCGAGCATCTGAGAACGGAGGCCCAAGCCGCGCCGAATGTCGTCGGGCTCAGACTCTACGTCGAGGAACACAACGACCGGGCGGCGGCGACGTATGACCGATTGGGGCTGCCCGCCGCGGGGTATGTCGTGCGCGAGCAGATCTGGCGGGCGTGGTAGCGTCTGGGTGAGGTGGCGTGCCGCACGCCTCGCATTACTCCCGATTCTGGAACCGCCGAAACCCCAGCGGATAATGCTTGCCGCTGGGGCAGATATAATTCACGATTAACACGTCCTGGGCGACCATGTGTCGCTGATCGGCATGGTCCCAGAACCAGCCGACATCCGCAATTTACTGGCCTTTATAATCGATGAGCAAGTTGTCGATCGGGATCACGCCGCGATCGGTGAATCGC
>JAYTWO010000553.1:0-4277 GCA_043743415.1 Planctomycetota bacterium | reverse complement strand
GCCCAATGGCACTTACTTTACCTTTGCTTGTGGGGGATCGCGAGGGGGTTTTCGGGTTTTGAAGTGGGTGGATTTGGGGCGTTTCTTATAGACCTCGCGGTCCGGCGGCATCTGCGCCATACCGCGATGAATTAAGGCCGTCTCCGAGAGCGCGTGCTCGCCATACATCGCGCCGATCTCGGGGAGGAGTGCAGCCCCGCTCGCGAGTTCATGCGATGAGGATCAATTGAGAAAGAGAATCGAACCTTAATGTATTCATCAAACTTCACAATGTTTGGGGAAAAATCGGCAGCGATCAGTGGTTGAGTGCGAGCATGCCACTCCTGAACCTGATTCCAATTCGCACGTGTTGCTTCAATTGCCGCAAGCTCGTCCATTCGTTGCTTGAGCATTTCCAATACTGATAATGGCATCATTCCAGCTCCACAGAGGGTAACCGTTCACACCCCGGTCATCACACAGAGGGACATCGAGCAGTCTGATTCACCAACCTGCAACAGTGATGTCTGGCCACCTGGCTCACGGAAACCAAGCATATTCCTGTGCGCGGACTCATTAATGGGGGAGTGGCAGGAACACTAATCTTCACTAATCGACACTAATCCTGGGGGGCTCGAATCGAGACGCGGTAGGGCTGTGGATGACGATTCATTCAGCCAGCCCACCCCTTCTTGATTAGTGTTGATTAGCGAAGATTAGTGTTCCCAGACTCTTCCATTTCTGCTCAAGGCGTGCTCACGCAATCGGAGAACATTACAGAAAATACGGTGCGTGAACGGTTACCCACAGAGGTGAAGGGCATTCCAACAAATCACTTCAACCGCAAGTCCACGCTCGCCCGGTGAGCGGTCAGTCCCTCCTTGTCGGCCATCAGTCGCACCAAGTCGGCGTCGAGCGCCAGGCCAGCCTTGTTGTATGAGATCACCGATGACCGCTTGAGGAAGTCGACCGCACTCAGGCCATTGGCGAACCGCGCCGTCCCACCGGTCGGCAGCACATGCGACGGCCCGGCGACGTAATCGCCGAGGGCCACCGGGGTGTAGTGGCCCAAGAAGATCGCTCCGGCGTTTTGCACTTTGTTGAGCAGCTTCTCGGGGTCGGCGGTCGAGATGTGCAGGTGTTCGGTGGCCAGCTCATCGGTTAGGCGAGCGGCCTCGTCTTCATCGCGGGCGAGGATGAACGCTCCGTATTGTTCGAGGGACTCGCGGGCCAGATCGCCGCGTTCCAACTTCGCCAACTGCCGTTCGAGTTCGGCCTGTACCTGGGCAATCAACGGCTCGTGCCAGGTGATCAGCACGCCGGAGCCGGGGCTGTGCTCGGCTTGAGAGATGAGGTCGGCGGCCACGAAGGCGGGGTTCGCGGTCTCGTCGGCGAGGACGATGACCTCGCTGGGGCCAGCGATGCTGTCGATGTCGACCTCGCCAAAGACATACTTCTTGGCCAGGGCCACGAAGATGTTGCCGGGGCCGACGATCTTGTCGACCCGCGGGATTCCCTCGACCCCGTAGGCTAGGGCCGCGACCGCTTGTGCCCCGCCGACGCGGTACACCTCGGTCACGCCGAGTTCCTGACACGCGGCCAAGAGATCGACGTTGTATCCTCCGAACGGGGTGGGCGGGACAACGACCGCGATCTCTTTCACCCCAGCAGTCTGAGCGGGCACCACGGTCATCAGCAGCGTCGAGGGATACGCCGCCGCCCCGCCGGGAATGCACACGCCCACCCGCCTCAGCGGACGCACTCGCTGCCTCAGTTCGATGCGGGCGTCGTCCGATTGCCGCAGAATCCGGACATCGCTGGTCAGGACGGCACGCTGATACTCGACGATGTTGTCGCGGATGCGGCGCAGCGTTTCGAGGTATTGCGGGTCAGCGGCGGCATGGGCCGTGCGGAGTTCTTCGGCAGTGACCCGCAGGTTGTCGCGGGTGATCTCCTTCCGATCGAGCAACCGCGTGTACTCCAGCACCGCGTCGAGCCCCTCACGGCGCACCCGCTGGCAGATGCGTTCGACGACTTGCGATGGCGTGAGCGGTTCGCCGAAGAGGGCCTTGGTCCGTTCGCGACCGGCCTCGGAAACGACATCCCCGCGCGGGCTGAGCTTCTCGCGCAGGGCGGCAAACAGGCTCGTCGCATCGGCAGCGCGGCAATCGATCGTGGAGATGGACAGGCTCATGGGAATGACCGGGGACGGGACACGAAGTCAGTGGTCGGGTATCTTCCTCATCAGGGGGCGGGTTGTCCAAGCCAAGCCATCCAGACGCACGGAGCGCCCTCCGGGATCGCTCCAGGGCGATTCCGTGCCACATCACCCATTACCAGAGACAGCCCCATGACCTGCATGACCTCACACACCCACTTCCCTTCGATCGGGGCGGCCTTGGTCTGCCTGGCCATCGGGCTGGGGGCCTGGGCGGCGCATGGGCTCGATCAGACGATTGCTCCCATCTATGAGGGGAAAACGAAAGTCGTGGCCGGGCAGACCCTCCCGGCAGTCACCAAGTACGTGGGCGACTTCAAAACCGCTGCGGACTATCAGCTGGGACAGGGGTTAGGTTTGATGCTGATCGGGATTCTCTGCCATCAGAAGCCCAGTCGGGTGTTGCGGGCGGCGGGGGTTTGTCTGCTGGTCGGGACGTTGCTGTTTTCTGGCAGTCTCTACGTGCTGGTGCTGACGGGGATCACGCAGCTGGGGGCGGTGACTCCGATTGGCGGGCTGCTGTCGATGGTGGGTTGGGCGCTGGTGGCCTATGGAGCGTGCTCCTGTCGGCAGTTGGAGTCCGGGCTTTAGCCTGTCCTCGTGCCGCCTGAAGGCATGACTCCCACCCCTCTCGCGAGGCCGCTACCGGCCAGCGGCGGTTTCTGCCGAAACCCTCGGCGTCGAGAGTCGCTGCGCCTTTCCGAATTATCCACCACAACCGCAATCTTCGTTTCTCTCGGTAAAACCGGAATATTCTCACAAGTCCTCACAGCCTGCCGTTCGATACATGAGAAAGCGAAACGGACTTCTCGAACCGTTTCGCGATCGGGCAATCTTGCCCGCCGTCATCGATGGACCTGGAGGCGTAGGGATGACCAGTTTTCACACCCGCATGAAGCGGTGGCTGCTGGCTGCGGCGTTGGGCTTGATGGTCCTGCCGAGCAGCGGTTGCAGGCTGATCTTTGGGTTGACCGCCGATGCGTTTTCGCTGGCTGGCTTCTATGGGACGACACCGCTGATCCCCATCACGCCGTACATGAGCCAGAAGGTGGAAGACGCCTACTGGGATGAGGAGCGTTACGGCAAGGTGCCGATCCTCGATCCGATCGAGGGCGAGAATGCGCCCCTGTTCTGCCTCGACCCGCCGTCTTCGGACGAAGTCATGCGGGCGTTGCCGGACACCACCTCCAGCGGGATGGCGTTCCTGGCGGAGACCAGCCGCAACAACGTCCGCATCATCGTCGAACCGATGGTCGACCGCCTGGACGACTGCCGCTTCTACCCGATGGTGGGTCCGGCTCGGCTGCACCACTGCCACTACAAATGCACCATCTACTTTGAAGAGGTCAAGCGGTCCTACTGGCCGGTCCCCTTCACGCACCGCGACCAGCGTCAGGAAGTGGTCTACGTCGACCATGACCACCTGATCCGTTGTGCGGGTCCGGATTCCAACAACACTGCGATGGAAGAGTAAATACCCCTGCGGGTCTCGAGAACTCCAGGTTCAGCGGAAGCCCGGTCGGGAAACTGACCGGGCTTTCGTTTTTTTGCATGGCTGCCGACCCCGCGTCACCCATCCGGCTCAGGACATGGTTCAAAACGAGGCCGTGGGGGAATCAAAGGTGTCAGGAACCGTACTCGCAATAATCGCAGCTTGCGTCGTGTGGGCGTGCCCGATATTGGTTCCTGACACCTTTGTTTCGGCCATCCGCGAGTGTTGGCGGGGGTGTTGTTATGGGGGTTGCTCACGCGGATTCGGTCGAGTCGGGCGCTCGAGGAGGCGTTGCGAGTGCGGTTGGATTTTCGGTGGTTGGTCGAGGGGCGGACGATCGATCACACGACGTTGAGTGACTTCCGCAAGAAGCATCCCGAGGCGTTGAAGCAGCTCTTCGTGCAGATCGGATTGCTGGCGCGCGAGCTGAAGCATGTGACGCTGGAGGGGTAGGCGTTTGATCGAGCGAGCGGCAAACGTGAGTCTGTCGTGAAACCGTGTTCGACCGCACGATCGACGCTCGACCCCGGAGAGGCGCACTTTGGTGAAACGTGAGTTGTTCTGCGGGTCACGCGGATTCACGACAGA
>JAYTWO010000552.1:0-3965 GCA_043743415.1 Planctomycetota bacterium | reverse complement strand
CGGGATCGATCCGGGAAGATCAAGGTGTACCAAACCATCGGCGCTGGCGCAAGTCTTCCCATTACCCGCAGACTACCCATGGGTGCGCGCTGGCCCTGCTACCGCAACCACGGTCTATTGCCCTTCCGCAAATACGGCGGCTAAGACCTCGTGTTGTTTTTGCGGAAATAGATGACGGTATTGTCGACGCATCTCGTCGGTCTGATGGCCCACTGAGGCGTCAATGATTCGCTGATCCACCCCCTTCATCGCCATGCACGAGATGAAGGAATGTCTGAAAACGTGCCAGCCTCGCAACACGATCCAAGGTGAACCGGTGATAGCTTGCTCAAAGGCACGCACAGCATCATCAGGTCCGATTGGCGTGCCATCGTTGTTACAGAAGACGTGCGTGCCGCCCGGATGCAGGGATCGCCACTCATTCATCGCCCGTTGCAAATAGGGCGTAATGGAGACTTGCCGGTAGGTGAAGTCTCGACTGCGATCCTGTTTCTTCTGCCGCCACTGCACCATCGGCATCGGCGTGCCATCGTCAATATCCCAATCAGTCCATTCCGACCGCATGATCTCCCCACGTCGGCAACCCGTATAGGCTGCGGCGACGAGCGCCGGGTAGACCCAGGGGGGCAGGTGTGCTTGTTGGCGGACATGTTCCAAGACCTGCCGGATGCGTCCGATGTCGAGAAACAGGCAGTCCCAGAGCTTCGCTTCGGCGTCCTTCAACAATTTGCCTCGTATAACCAACCGCTCGATCTGCTCCCAGGTTTGGAACGGCGGACGCTCCTGGTCCTTGGGGTAGCTCAGCTTCCCAAACGTGGCTCGAAAGTCCTGTGCGACGAGTTTGCGGGGCTGAGCGAAATTGTTCCAGATGTTGCGGAATGTGGCGATCTCCTTCTTGATTGTCTGTGACTTGATCGTCCCCCGCTGACCGGATTCCTTCGCCCGTTGGTTGATGTAGTCCTGGAGTCGAGCGGTCGTCGTGGCGACGATGTTGGTGGTCCCCTTGAGGAGTCGCAACAGGTGTCCCACATGAGTTCGTTCGGTGGCGAGAGAATTCTCCTCCTTGGCCCCCGATGGTAAGGCGGCGAAGTAGTCCTCGAATAGCGATTCCAAAGTCGCTTGGGGTGTGGCAACGAGGTTCGCTTTGCCACATTGCGTGCCGCCCGTCAGGACGTAGTGGGAGATGTCGGCGTCGGGTGGGGGAACCGGGATGATCCCGACGTTGATCCGGTGCAGATTGACTTCGATCTGCTTACGCAGGGATTCGGCTTCTGAGTGTTCGCCTGTTCCCAGAGAACGACGAAACGGCTTCCCGCCTAAGCGAAAGCGGACGTGGAAAACCCCGTTGATTTGCTGCAAACTCGCCATGTTGTTGGACCTCTGAGAGCAAGAATAGCGCTCAAAAGACACCCGACAAGACGGTCAGCACAAGCCCCCTACAAGTCCCCCATCCGTGGCAAAAAGGCGGCAATGCCACGCTCTGGAAAAGAAAAAGGACTCACGACATTTGCCGTAAGTCCTTTGCTGCCAAGATGCCCACGACAGGACTTGAACCTGTACGAGTGTTACCTCACTAGGCCCTCAACCTAGCGCGTCTGCCAATTCCGCCACGTGGGCAACGGGAAGGGGGAAGAGGGTAGCAGTGGGGGCGGGGATTATCAATCCGGGCGGGGGCGAAATGTTGCTGGGAGGCGAGATCGAGGTTCAGCGGGCCGATTGGGTGGCTGTGGATGGTTCTTCCGGAGGGGCATGTGGCTCAGTTGGCAGTCTTGGCCCAGTGAGGTCGCTCCGCTTCGAAGGTCACGGGGGCTCGGGACAGCGGATGGACGAACGTGAGCTTCCAGGCCAGTAGATTCAGTGGCGGGGCCTCTGTGGCGACCGTTTGCGTGTCTCCCAGGATCTTGCCGGGGAGGTACGTGGGATCGTCCACGATCGAGTGGCCGAGTTCCCACAGATGGATGCGGATCTGGTTCGTGCGACCGGTCAGCGGGGTCACTTCCAACAGAGCGGTGCCATCGGGGCTGCGTTCCAGGACGCGGAACTCGGTCGAGGCCGGTTTGCCGTGCTCCCAGTCGACGCGGTACGAACCGAGTTCGCCGACCTCATCGCTGATCGGAGCGTCGCTCCGGAATTCATCCAGAACCGGGTGGCCTTGCACACGCGCCAAGTACCGCTTCTCCACCTTCCCCCGCTCGAATTGCGATTGCAGCTTCTGGGCGAAGTGCCGGGTGCGGGCGAACAGGACGATGCCGCTGGTGTTGGCGTCGAGGCGATGCACTGGGCGGGGATTGTAGGGGTGGTAGACCTCGGCCAGGATCGCGGTCAACGTGTTGCGATTGAACCGGCCACAGGGGTGCATCGGCAGCGGGGCCGGTTTGTGGACGACGATGACCGCCTCGTCTTCGTAGAGGATGCGGATATTGGCGTTCACGTCTGGCTCACTGGCTGCCACATGGACATGTAGATACCGATCACCGCCGCGCACGATTTGGTCGGCTGCGACGGGGATGGGGTCGGGGCCTTCCATGCCTGCGGGGACGATGCGTTTGAGCAGTCGCCCTGCCGTGCAGGTCTTGAGCCAGTCCTCGCGCGAGATATGTCCGAGGATGCCGCACAGGCACTCGATGAGCGGTTGCCCGTCATAGGCCGCGGGGATGTTGAACGGGCGCTCGTTTTCGGTGATGCGGCGCCCGGGGAGCGGCTGCGTGGCCGCTGCAATGGCGGCGTGTCGCTCGGCGAGGCGGCGGGCCTGCTGCTCTTCAGTCGTGACGTAGCAGTAGGGGCACGACTTCAAGAGGACGTAGCGCGGGTCAGCTTGGTCCTCGGCGGTGAGTGGCGACTGGCAGGCATAGCACTGGACGCTCTCGGACTCATCCAGACCGGGGTTGAGGCCGACACGATCATCGAACACGAAGCACTCACCGTCGTAGTGAGCTGCCCCACACTCCTCGAAGTATTTGAGGATGCCGCCTTCGAGTTGGTAAATCTGCTCGAACCCCTGCATCTCCATAAAAGGCCCGGCCTTTTCGCAGCGGATGCCTCCCGTGCAGAACATCACGATCGGCTGTTGCTTGAGTTTCTCGGGGAGTTGAGCGACGGCACCGGGGAACTCGCGGAACTGGTCGATGCCGACGGTGCGGGCGTTGCGGAACGTGCCGAGTTTCACCTCGTAATCGTTGCGCGTGTCGAGGAGCGTGATGGGCCGTCCCTCGTCGAGCCAACGCTGGAGTTCCTTCGGGGCCAGCTTCGGCGAGGGCTTCCCGACCGGGTCGACGCCCTCAATGCCGAAGCTAATGATCTCTTTCTTGATCTTCACCAGCATGCGACGAAACGGTTGGGTGTCGCTCTCGCTGAACTTGGCCGGGAGACTTTCCAGACCGGGAATCGACCGTAGTTCCGCAAGCAGCTGGTCGATGTCGGAACGTGCCCCGGCGACGAACAAGTTGACTCCTTCAGTGCTGAGGAGGATCGTGCCGCGCAGGCCCCAGTCCTGACATAGTGCCGTCAGCCGCTCGCGGAGAGGCTTGAGGTCCGTGAGGGCTGCGAACTTGTAGGCGGCGATGTTGGTGACAGCGGGCATGGGCGGGCAGCGGGGTGAGAACGGGTCGCATGAACCTCGATTCTCCCGTCAGCGTCCCCCGGGGGCAACTGTCGTTCAGGTCCTGGGAATCTGATGCCTTGAAAATCCACCCCGGTCACGGGACACCCCCCCAAAAATAGTCGGATGAACCGATATTCCTTGGCTGGTTGCTTCCCAGCAGAGCCTGACTCCGTTTCTCCGGGCAGGGGCATTGCAGCAGATCGCGGTATCTCCCTGCAACCATTGGACATCGGAGAGATGCCTTGAAAATCCAACCCCGGTCACGGGCAGGGCCATCGCGTACTATTCCGTGATCCCCAGCACTGTTTCGAGCAGGAACGCATCGTTCCAGGCGCAGCTGCGGCGTTTCATGACGGTGCTGATT
>JAYTWO010000551.1:0-3883 GCA_043743415.1 Planctomycetota bacterium | reverse complement strand
AATCAGCACCGTCATGAAACGCCGCAGCTGCGCCTGGAACGATGCGTTCCTGCTCGAAACAGTGCTGGGGATCACGGAATAGTACGCGCTGGCCCTGTCATACTGCGGCGTGCAACGGACATTGACTTTGAGAACACTGAGTATTATCCACCGGCCTGGGCCGATTCGTATTATGGTACGACCTCGAAACTCAACAGCGATGGAAGTGTGATTATACTTCCGGATGACGGGAATCCGATGGGGCCTCAAAGCGAAAAGATCCCGGTGCCGCTCACGACTCCCATCCACAAGGTTGGCGATCCCCCACGCACGGAGCGGACCTTCACGTTCTGTCATACAAACGGATGGATCGTGCAAACGGAACCCCCACCGGAGCCAGAGCCCGTCCCTGAACCCAAACCCCACCCGGCTCTCCAGTGGATTCGCAATCAGGCAAAGAAGCTGAAATAATGCTGTACAAGGATGACAGCCATGGCAGGGTGGCCCCGGTGGCGTCGCATTAGGCGGGGTGGCCCAGACGCTGCTTTGAGCGTCTGGGCCACCCTGCCCTGAAAGTCGCTGATCGCTCCGCGATCAGAACGCTGGCAGTGAACAGACTCTTCACCTCGGCGACGTTCTGATCGCGGAGCGATCAGCGACTTTGAAGCCCCCCGGAACCGGGCCAGCAGTTCGTCACGCTCGATGTCGGGAGTCTGACCACAAACGAACCCGCACTCGAATCCGTGCTTCCCGGCCAGCACTCGGCGGGGTGGCCCAGACATCGCTTTGGATGTCTGGGTGACGCAGGCACAAGAGGGATTTCCAGGGTGAGCCTGTCCTCCGCAACCTCTTGTGGCTGGGTGGCCCGCTTGGCCCCGGTTCCCCCTAGACAAGCGAGACGTACACTCACAATTACGTGAGTGGGTGATTCTTGATGAGAGATTCGACGATCAGATCCACCGTCCGCGCGGTGGCTCCCTGCTGCTGGAGAACCAGTCGCTGAGCTGTCGCGCCGAGTCGCCGTGCGAGGCTCGGGTCTTGCAGGAACTCACGGACCACACGGGTCAATTCCTCCGACGTGTGGACCACGCGAGCGGACTGTTCGCTGAGCAGTAGTTCCACCACCTGCCGAAAGTTGCCGGTGTTCGGGCCGAACAGGACAGCTGCGGCGTAGGCGGCAGGCTCGATCATGTTCTGGCCCCCGCGCGGAGTGAGGCTCCCCCCGACGAAGGCGATATCGGCCAGTCCCCAGGCGGCTCCGAGTTCGCCGAGGGTGTCGAGCAGAAGGATCGGTCCCGGAGCGGGAGGGCGAAGCTCCGGCTGAGCTGAGGCTGATGATGAGGTGTCGGATCGCAGTCGCGGCTCCGAACTCTGCTCCCTCTCCCCCACCATCGAGTTGGCTTTCGGAGAGGACTCGGCTGTGGGGGAGAGGGCCGGGGTGAGGGGGCCCAGGCTGGCGTGCGGCTCGGCAGGAGCCTCGCCCTCCCGTGCTGACGCAGCCTTGATGACGCTACGGCGCAGCAGTGGCAGTCCGCGCGACTGGACCAGCGCAGCGACCTCTTCAAACCGCTCCTGATGCCGAGGCACCAACACGAGCCGCAACGCCGGATACCGCTCCCGCAAGGCCAGATAAGTCTCGATGGCAAACGACTCTTCGGGAGCCTGCGTACTCCCCGCGATGAACACCGTCTCACCCTCGCGAATTCCAAACCCGACTCGGATCTCCGACGTGCGTGAGTTGCGGCGATCGGTCTTCAGTCCGTCGTACTTCGTCGAGCCGGTGACCGTCAGTCGATCAGTCGGTGCTCCAAGTTGCTCCAACCGGCGACGGTACTCGTCCGTCTGAACCGCGATGCTTGCGAACCCGCGCCACAGCCCGGCCATCAGCCACCGAATCCGACGATAACCGCGATAACTCTTCTCGCTCATCCGCCCGTTGATGAGCACCAGTGGGATCGACTGCGCAGCCGCCTCGCGAATGAAGTTCGGCCACAGCTCTAACTCCACCAGTACGATCAGCGAGGGCTTCACTCGCTTCAAGGCATTCCGTACCGCCCAGGTGAAGTCCAGCGGAAAGTAGATCACCCGGCAGTCGGGGTACTTTTCGATCGCGACCGCGTGTCCGGTATGAGTCGTGGTCGAGATCCAGAACTCACAGTTGGGGATCGCCTCGCGGAGACGTGGCAGGATCGTGCGGAGGACCAGTACCTCGCCAACACTCACCGCATGCAACCAGATCGCCGGGCCGGTCGAGGTGCGGACCTCGACCCGTCCGAAGAACTTCTCGCTCCATCCCTGACGGTATTTCCCCTGCCACACCGCGCGGAACAGAATCACCGGGCTGAACAGGAGCAGCAGCCCGCAGTAGACCAGATTGAGTCCCCAACCAATCACGAGACGGCAGGCTCCGTAAACCGGAAGGGGTCGCCGGACAGCTCATAGTCCGGACGAAAGCCAATGTTCATCAGCAGTCCGATGGCGAAGCAGGTGGTGAGCAAGCTCGACCCTCCGGCACTCATCAGCGGCAACGTGATCCCGGTGATCGGCATCAGGCCGACCGTGACGCCGGTATTCACCACGAGCTGGGTGCCGAGGAGAGCAGTCACTCCGGTGGCCACGAGGCGGCCAAACGGCTCCTCGGTCCCGGCAGCGATGGCAAGTCCGCACCCCAGTAGCACGAGGTACGTTGCCAGCACTGCCAGACACCCGACCAACCCCCACCGCTCCCCGACCAGGCAAAACACAAAGTCATTCCGCGAGGCGGGCAAGTGATACGCCGACGGATCGGCCACTGCCCTCCCACTGCGGTCGCTGCCCCACATGCCGCCAAAGGCCAGCATTTGCTTCGCCTGGTGCAACTGATAATCATCGCCGCCGCGCGAGACGCCGTCCTCTTGTTGAAACAATACTGTGACGCGAGAGCGCTGTTCGACCGTCATGCACTTCCAGACGACGGGGAGGCTGGCCGCTCCCATCGCGGCGACGAGTACGAGCGCGGGCCAGCGCGCCCCAGCTGCGAAGAGCATGGCGAACAGGACCGGGAAGAACAGGATCGCCGTGCCGAGGTCCGGCTCCTTGAGGATCAACACCACCGGCACGAGGGTGAGTACAAACGGCGGCACCATCCCCCACAGGGTGCGGTGGCTGCGGCAGTACATCAAGTAGCGGGCCAGCGTCACGATCAGGGCCAGCTTCATCAGCTCGGAGGGTTGGAAGTCCGCCACACCCAGCGGAATCCAACCCCTGGCCCCGTTCCTCGGCGGGCAGAAAAAGACCACGCACAGGAGGACCAGAGAGACGGCGTACAGGCCATAGCTGGCAGTGCGCAGTCGGCGATAGTGCAGGCCCAGCGGACCGAGTAAGGCCGGGACCGAAATCCCAATCCACAACAACTGCCGGGGGAGAAACCGGCCCCCTCCGGCCAGTTCATCACCACGCGAAATCCCCGCCAGTCCAGCCAGCAGCAGCAGCCCCGCACACAGCGGGACTACCCACGGCCACCACCGAACTCGATGCACACTCGACACACTGCCTCCCTGCGCTGAGGAACCACTGGCACGGAGTGTGACACAATCGACGAAACAGGTCAGCCCGAATTCCAGATGTGAGGATCGGGGGCGAGACGCAGATTGCCCGCCAGTGATGATCGAGAGTCGGAGTCACCTTCACCAACCCGCAATTCGACGGGAAGCTCGGCTGGAACTTTGAGAAGTTCCTGATCGGTCGCGACGGCCAAGTCGTCGTCCGCGGGGTGGCCCAGACGTTGCTTTGAACGTCTGGGTGACGAAGGAACAAGAGGGGTTGCGGTTCATCGCACTATTTGGGGGGATGCCCCGTGACCGGGGCGGATTTTCAAGGCATCTCTCCGATGTCCAATGGTTGCAGGGAGATACCGCGATCTGCT
>JAYTWO010000550.1:0-2003 GCA_043743415.1 Planctomycetota bacterium | reverse complement strand
TCATGTGGCGTCCTTGTCGCGGAATTGGTCTGTAGCGGAATTCGTAAGAATTTCGCCGAGATCGGGGAAAGGGATCGGACGGCGAGACGGCGAAAGTCTAACGACTTCCGCTACGGGGGTAGCGGAAGTCGGTGAATGAAAGGTGTCAGGTACCTTTGTATTGGCGGGGTGGCCCCGGTTGAGGGAGTGGGTGGCACCGGTTGGGTCGCTTTGGACCCTACCGGTGTGCATTAGCACAAGAGGTTGAACCACGGTTGACTCCTCACTCACAATCGACCCATTGAATCGGCACGCCCACGCTGCGACCCAACTCGTACCATCTCGCCGAACTCCAACGGCAGTCTTGGTAGACATTGTCCAGTTCGTCACCCGCATCCTGAATGGCTTCGATCGGCGCGCCGCTATTCAGCAGCGAGATGAAGCGGTTGTACGAGTCTCGCAGCACGTCAGGACCATTGTCCAGCAGTCGTTTGCTCACTCGACGGACAATCGATTTGAACTCATCCGGAATCCCGACGGTGGAGACGAGTATCGCGGATTCAGGGGCCGCAGGAGCGGCTGGCGGGGGACTGGGCCTCGGTGAGGAGCTGGCCCCGGGGGCGACTGGCTGTGGTGGAACTGGGAGGATCGACGCTGGGCTTTCGGCTCCTCCAGGACATCTTGAATCTGCATGGGGATCGTCGTATGGTATCTGTTGTTAGACAGGGTTCCGAACCAGGAGGACGCAACGTGACCAAGTTTCGCTGGGCTGCTTTGGCCACGATCGTTCTGATTCCACTGGCACTGGCCATGGGCGACGATGCCAGTCAAGACGGCGCGAAGCCGACGATCAAATCGATCATGAAAGTCGCCTTCAAGGACGGTCTCGCTCGGAAGGTGGCGACCGGCAAGGCGACGGCCGACGAGCAGGGGGAATTCCTCAAGCTTTCGAAGGCACTGCAAGATCTGAAGCCTCCGCAGGGCGACGCGGAGAGCTGGACCGAGAAGACGAAGAGCTTGGTCGAGGCGGCGCAGGCGGTGGTCGACAAGCAGGAAGGTGGGGCGGCTCTGTTTCGAACGGCCACAAACTGCATGACGTGCCATGAGGTCCACAAGCCGATGTAGGCTGTGAGGGCTCGGAATAATTGTCCCGCGAAAGGCGTCTCGACACTCAGGCTCTCCTTGGAGGAACATAGCATGCGTTGGTCCACCCGGTTGCTCGTCGTTCTGCTGGCACTTCAGATCATCTCCGCGAACGCTTGGGCGCAGCGCAAAGAGATCGTCGATGAACTGCTCCGAGCCCTGATTGAATCGCAGCTCAATAAGGGACGAGATCGTGGTCAGCGACCGCCCGAAGTGGCCCCTCGCCCTGACTCCCCGACTCGCCTGGCCCGGGCCGAAGTTCAGGCCATGTCGGCCGACGCCATGCAGCTCGCACAGTCGCTGCAAGTCGAATCCCGCTCGCTGCCTCAACTTCGAACTCCCCTCGGTCGCCTGATCCAGGTGCAAGCCTCGCTCGACAGTCTCAGTCAGGGGCACGGCCAAGTCGATCACTCGCCAGAGGGCATGGCTCAGAACTACGCGATCGTCAATCGCGACTGGCGGATGATCGAGTACCAACTCCAGCAACAATCAGACATCGGTCAGCGGTCCAAGCAGTTCCTCAAAGCGGTGGCCGAGCACGATCGCAAGCTGTGCCAGATGTTGAATGTGGAGCCCCAGCTCGATCGCACCGAGCTGGTGCGGTTGGCGGGAGAGTTGACGACGAATTACCGGCAGTTGATGGACGATGTGTACCTCGATCTTCGGCGGCATCCTCAAATGCCAGCCTTGCTGCAGAAGGGGCAGCAGTTGCAGTTGCGGTATCGGCAGGCGACATCGCTCGTTGACCGGGCGGGCTATGACCAGTTGGTGGTGGAGTACAAGACAGGGCCAGCGCGTACTATTCCGTGATCCCCAGCACTGTTTCGAGCAGGAACGCATCGTTCCAGGCGCAGCTGCGGCGTTTCATGACGGTGCTGATT
>JAYTWO010000549.1:0-8346 GCA_043743415.1 Planctomycetota bacterium | reverse complement strand
AACGCAGATCAGAGATGAACCGGGGCGATGTCCTCTCGTTGTTGAGCCTCTTCATCTGCGTTCATCTGCGGCTCCCCCTTGGATCATGACGCGCCGCGTCGAATAGCTGCCTACTTTTCTGATGCACACCCCCCCAGGATTGCGGTTCTCGCCTTGCGTTCGCGAAGTGGATGAAGTCTCGATAGAATACGAAGAAGTCCCCCCCGTTTCGCTCCCTCACTGGCGTTTTCATGGCCAAAATTGCAGCCAAAAGCTCCACGAAGTCCCGTCATTACTGGCTCTTCAAATCGGAGCCGGAGTCGTACTCGATTGACGATCTGGTCCGTGATGGCACCACTATCTGGGACGGAGTCCGGAACTTTCAGGCTCGAAACCTGCTCCGCGATGAGATTCGAATTGGCGACCGGGTGCTGTTTTACCACAGCAACGTCGAGCCAATGTCGATCGTCGGTACGATGGAGGTCACCAAGGCAGGCTACGCCGACTCCACAGCCCGCGACAAGAAAAACGGCCACTACGACCCCAAGAGTACGATCGAGAACCCGATCTGGTTTATGGTCGATGTGCGGCTGAGGAAGAAGTTTGAGAACCCCGTCACGCGCGACATGCTGAAGGAAAGCCCGGATTTGCGGGAGATGGTCGTGCTGGAAAAGGGGTCGAGACTGTCGATCCAACCGGTGACTGGCGATGAGTGGCGAGCGATTCACGCTCTGGCGGGTGAGAAGCCGGACTGACCTCGGTTCGCTCTCCGGTGAGCGTCCGGTGGGGGAGCATCCCGCATGGCTAAAGTCTTCATCCCCGCCTCGTTGCGGGTTCAGGCCGATGGCACCCGGGAAATCGAACTCCCCGGCGAGACCGTACGCGATGTTGTTCTGGCGCTGGAGTCGCGATATCCCTTGCTGCTCGGACGACTACGCGAGGGCGACAGTCTGAGGCCTGGTCTGTGCGTGGCGATCGATTCGCAGGTGAGCGTCCGGGGACTGTTGCAAACCGTGTCAGCCAGTAGCGAGATTCATTTTTTGCCGACGATCGGGGGCGGGTAGGAGAGGTGGCTGATGGAGTCGATTCGCCCGGACAAACCGGAAGGGATCTGGATCGTCTATCTTCTGCGATGCGAGGACCGCTCGCTATACACAGGAATTACCAATGATCTGACTCGCAGGTTACGACAGCACAACGCCGGGACCGCTTCGCGATACACGCGGAGCCGTTTGCCGGTGGTGCTGGTCTACCAAGAGGCCCAGGCCAGTCGCAGTATGGCACTGAAACGAGAGCTGGCGATTAAGCGGCTCTCCCGAAACGAAAAAAACTCGCTCGTCCAATCGGCAATGCCGATCACACAGCGAGTGAAAACTACTTGAATTTTCTCCGACTGTGGAAGCTCCCGGCGGTCGAATGAACGAACCGCCAGAGACTCCAAGCCGTCCACGGAACTAAGCCAGCTTCACGTTTTCAGCACAAGGCCCCTTCGGACCCTGGCCTTCGGTGTAGGAGACCCGCTGTCCTTCGTGCAGTTCTTCGAAACGGCAGCCTTGCAGGCTCTTCGAGTGGAAGAACAGATCCTTCGGACCATTCGTGTTGATGAAACCAAAACCCTTGTCGGTCAACTTCTTGATCGTGCCTTCGGCCATGCTTGCAATCCTGAGTGTCTGCTGGGATAAGCGTCGCCTGGCAAGAGGTTGCCAAATGTCCGTCATCCGCCTGTTGTCGAGATTGTACTCATGTCAAGGTCACTTATGCAATTGGGTGGCACACGCAATCCTCGGTCTGCCCAAAATTCTGTGGCTGAGAGGGTAAAATGGCTTCCACCGCTCCATTCCCCTGCATCGTCGTCCCTCGTTCCGGAATCGGTCTTCACGCCACTCGCCTTCCCCGCCAGAATGCCATGAGGAGGCTCCGGCTATGACGCGTGGAATTGATCGTGATCTGAAACGCTTCAGTGAAATCGTCCGCGGCAAGATCCGCAAGGACTTGAAGCAGTACGTCAACCACGGCGAGATGCTCGGTCGCAAGGGGCGCGAGACCGTCAGCATCCCAGTCCCCAGCATCGACATCCCGCACTTCGTCCATGGCGACAAAGGCAACGGCGGTGCCGCCCAAGGCGATGGCGAGGTCGGCCAACCTCTCGGACCCGGCCAGGATCCCAACGGCCAGGGCCAGGCGGGCGGCGACCCCGGTCAGCATGTCCGCGAGGTCGAAATCTCCATCGCCGAACTCGCCCAGATGCTCGGCGATGAACTCGAACTTCCCCGCATCGAACCCAAGGGCCACGACTCCCTCTCCACCCGCAAGGACAAGTACAAGACCATCAGCCGACAAGGCCCCAACTCTCTCCGCCACTTTAAACGCACTTACAAAGAGGCCCTCAAACGCCAGGTCGCCACCGGCATCTACGACCCCAATGACCCCGTCATCATCCCCACCAAAGAGGACGAACGCTTCCGCAGTTGGAAAACCGAATTCCAGCCGCAGGCCAACGCTGCGATCATTTACATCATGGACGTGTCGGGCTCGATGACCGACGAGCAGAAGACGATCGTGCGGGCTGAGTCGTTCTGGATCGACGCCTGGTTAAAGCATCAGTACGATGGCATCCAGAGGCGGTACATCGTGCATGACGCGGTGGCTCATGAAGTCGATGAGGACACGTTTTACCGGGTCAAGGAGTCGGGCGGCACGAAGATCTCGTCGGCCTATCAAAAGGCCATCCAAATCATCGAGCGCGACTTCCCGATCTCCGACTGGAACCTATACATCTTCCAGTTCTCGGATGGCGACAACTGGGGCGAGGACAGCAAGGAGTGCCAGCGGCTGCTGATTGACCAGCTCCTGCCAAAGAGCAACTTGTTCTGTTACGGCCAGGTGCAAAGCCCGTACGGCTCGGGGGATTATATTCGGGAGCTGAAGAAGCTGGTGGACAAGCACGAGAATCTGGTGCTGAGCGAGATCCCGAATCAGGACGCGATTTACGCATCGATCAAGATGTTCCTGGGGAAGGGGCGTTGAGCCACTGGAACTCCTCGCGACGAGAATCGGCACAAGCAGTGAGCGGTACGGCGGCGTGCAAGAGAGGTTCCATCCCAGGTCTTGACACGGCTTGGCTCACTTCTCCCTCCGGGTGAGGGGCTGGGGGCGAGTGTCAAGACGACACCCGAAACCGCTCTAACCCTGTGCCGGTTAGGCAGGATTTCCGGCCTCTGCCCCCTGGTGAGCATGGACATTCGCGTTCACGTCCGATACAACTGGCACCATGAAGAGTTCAGTTCCATCACGTTCGTGTTGTTGTCCGGGGTCAAACCTCCGGATGACGATGGCGCTCGTGTAGCTCGCCCCTTGTGACAGCCTGTCGCAGGTCGCAGACTCTCAACGATCACCAAATTTCGTCTCAGCCCGGAGGTCACTTCCGGGCTGATCTTGTTGATGGCCCGCGCTGATCTCAACTGTCTCTACGTTCTGTAGAAAGTGACCGCATGTTTGACCCCTCACATTTCCTGCTCGGCCTGGACCTGTCGCGGGCCGGAATCATGGCCCTGCCGTGGCCGATGATTGTGACTCTGGGCGTCCTCGTCGGGATCATCGTCGCCCTGTATTTCGAGAAAATCGCCGCTGAGCTGATTATGCTGGCGGCGTTGATCGTCCTGGTCTTGTGTCAGGTGATCGACATGAAGACGGCCCTGACCGGGTTCTCCAACGAGGCGATCTTTACCATCGCCGGACTGCTGGTGGTGGGGACCGGTTTGCAAACGACCGGAGCCATTGAATACATCAGCCGGGCCATGCTGGGGCAGCCCAAGAAGGGAACGCCGCTGTTGCGGTTGATCGCCCCGGTGTGCGGGCTGTCGGCGTTCATGAACAACACGCCGTTGGTGGCGTTCTTCCTGCCGATCTTCGTGCATGTGGCCCGCAAGCTGCGGACCTCGCCATCGAAGCTGCTGATTCCTCTTTCATACGCATCGGTCCTGGGAGGCACCTGCACGCTGATCGGGACCAGTACCAACTTTGTGATTCACTCCGCGATGGAGGACGCGGGTCTGGGCGGCATGGGGATGTGGGAATTGGCCTGGATCGGCGTGCCCGTGTCGATCGTCGGCCTGTTGTATATGCACATTTTCGGGGATCGACTGCTGCCGGACCGCCGGGACATTCTGGAGCACGCCGAGAGCCACCGCCGCGAATACACAGTCGAACTGATCGTGCGTCCGACGTGCTCGCTGATTGGATCGACGATCCGCAAATCGGGCCTGCGCGACCTGCCAGGACTTTATCTGTACGCGATCGAACGTGGGGGGGACCGACTCTCCCCCGTTGATCCAGAACAGATCCTGATGCTGGATGACATCCTGTGCTTCTCGGGAGTGGTCGCGACCATCCTGGACGCCCAGAAGATTCGCGGCCTGGAGCCAATTGACCATCACGAGCAGATCCTGCCGCACCCCGCGCTGTCGACTCTCCCCGCCGCTCAAGGCACCCCGACCGCAGCTCCTCGCTCCGGAAACCAACTCTGCGAAGCGGTGATCTCGCCGAGTTCTCCGCTCGTGGGGATGACGGTCAAGGAGGCCAATTTCCGTGCGAGGTATCAAGCCTCGATCATGGCCGTTCACCGCAGCGGCGAAAAAATCGAGCGTAAGATCGGCCAGATCGTGCTGCAACCCGGCGACACGCTGCTGGTGGACGCTCCCGAGGACTTCATCCATCGCTGGCGGAACTCGCGTGACTTCTTCCTGGTCTCCGGACTGGAGGACAGTGCCCCGATCGACCACCGCCGAGCCTGGATCTCGCTCTCGATCTTCGGCGCGGTCGTGTTGGGGCTCACATTCTTGTCGAATCATTCGGCCCTCATCTCCCTGATCGGGGCCGCACTCACGGTGCTCACCGGCTGCACCAGTTCGCGCGAGGCGAACCGCAGCATCGATCTGCCGGTCCTGATCCTGATCGCAGCCGCCCTGGGAGTCAGCAAGGCGCTCGATCGGAGCGGGGCCGCTGAGTGGATTGCGAATGCGTTGATCTCATGGGCGCAGCCGTATGGGAAGGTGGCCGTGCTGGCGGTGGTCGTGGTGCTGACCGGACTGCTCACGGAGTTGCTGAGCAACAACGCCTGTGCTGCGATCATGGGGGCACTGGCCCTCGCCACGGCCAAAACCACGGGGATGGACCCTCGGCCGCTGCTGCTGGCGGTGGCGGTCACCTCGTCGTATGGGTTCGCGACCCCGCTGGGATACCAGACCAACCTGATGGTGTACGGCCCCGGAGGGTACAAATTCAGCGACTACCTCAGAATCGGCATCCCGCTGGACATCATCTGCTGGACGATGACGATCCTCATCGTCCCCCTGGTGTGGAGCCTCGACGCTCCGCTGCCACCAGTGCTGCCCCTTCAGTGAGTTCTCCGACCCAGGGCCATCGACTGTTTCAATGGAGGGTGGGATGTCCCACCCTACGTCACTAAGGCATCTCTCCGATGTCAAATGGTTGCAGAGAGCTGCAACCATCAGTTGCAACCATCAGTTGCAATACCCCTGCCAGGAGAAGCGGAGTCTGGCTCTGCTGGGAAGCCACCCACCAAGGGATCTCCTGGTCTCCGATGCGCCAATGGCATATCCGAGGGGCAGGGTGGCCCAGACATCGCTTTGGATGTCTGGGTGACGCAGGAACAAGAGGAATGAAGAGAAGCGTGTTCTCTGTTCCCTCTTGTTGTGGCACAACCCAGACGCTCAAAGCAGCGTGTCGGGCCACCCCGCGGCAACGAGAGCAAGCCATCTGGCACGCGTCGAAGCAGAGCTTCGGGGATCGGCGTGAATCTTTCGCGATCACACTTGACAAAGGCAAGTGAAAAGCGGACGCTTTCTGCAACTTCTGATGCGATTGACGAGCCGCCTTCCCAACTCATGTCGATCCTGTCTTTCCAATGACCACTGTAAACAGGCAAGAACCATGCTTCATGATGCACTGAAATCGCTACGACAAATCTTCTCGATGAAATATCGTCGCCGCCGAACTCGATCCCTGTTGTGCGAGCAATTAGAAGCGAGGCAACTGCTGAGTGCTTCGCCGGCCGGTCGTCAATCCGAATGACGAGAGTGCCCTGCGAATCGCCAACGCTTACAAATTGCTGCGCGACATTCCGGAGCGGAACATTGTGTTCCTTGCCGCGCCGAACGACGGCGGTTTCACAAATCTCTCATTGGATCAGGAGAGTTTCTGGCAGGCGTATGTGACACCTCTGTGGAACACTATTCAGGATCGCGGACTTCAGGACCAGATTGATTTCATTGGGGCACTGGGGCAGACGCATTCCTTTCAATTCGGTCAGGAAGCTCAGTCGATTTCATACTTCCTGTCCCAACTACGGCAGTACTCCGCCGGAATGAGCCCGGAACAAGGCCAGTCCATCTCGTTTGGCATCGGAGCGAATGCGGATCAGCCAAACCTGTTCGATGTCGTCCATTCGACGGATGTCTACAACATTCCCGGGAACGCCTCGACGCTGCAACATCGTTATTACATGGGCGGGATGATCGGGGTGACCAATCGGCTGGGGAACTCAGTCGATCAGGTGATCAACGGACTGGCACGCAGCGTTGCGGCGGATGGAACTCGTCCGGTGGGCACGATCTACTTTGAAGAGAACGATGACCGTCGCTCGAATATCCGCGAGCCTCAGTGGCCCGCGATCAAGACGCTGCTGACCAGTCGTGGGATTTCCGTCGTTGAAGAGTCAGATGTCGCCGGTTCGACGCCGCAGAATCGTAGCAATGTGCGAGGAGCGGTGACGGGGTTTTATGAACTCACGCTGCCCAACGGATCAACGTATCTGCCTGGATCATGGGCTGATAACTTAACCAGCTACGGCGGCAATTTTAATCCGGGGCAGACCAAGGCGACTGAGTTCATCGCCGCCGGAGCTGCGGCGTCGAGCGGAACGGTCGAAGAACCGTCTCTCATTGCAGACCGGTTTCCTCATGCGTCGATTTTTGCGGGGATCGACAATGGTCTGACGCTGGCGGAGTCGTACTATCAGTCGGTGGTTGATCCGGACATGTTGCAGTTCTTCGGTGATCTGTTGGCTCAACCGTACGCGGATCTTCCGACGATCACACTGACCGGTGCGCCTGTTGACAACTCCGCTATTACCGGCACGCTGACTCTGAACGCCAGTGCGACAGTTCCGGTCGGCGGTCGTGCGACGGCGGTCAGCCGTTTGGAACTTTGGGTAGACGGAGTACTGAAGTCGAATCGCACCGGCGGTAACGGCACGCTGTCGTTCGATACTTCGACGCTGAGCGACGGAATGCACGAGTTCCGCGTTGTTGCCATCGCCAACAATTCGGCCGCCTCGGAAAGCATTGCCATCCGCAATCTCGAAGTCCGAAATCGCAACCAGCGGATTCAATCTGGCAGCAACGCTTACTCTGGAGGACCAAACGCTGCGGTGCAGATTCCTGTCACGGTGGAATCCGGCGGCGGGACGGTTGCTCGCGTTGAACTGCGACATCTGGGTCGAGTTGTCTCGACCGTGGCCGGTGCCGCGATGTCAGTCTCGCTGCCGTTAAATTTGCTTGCATACGGTGCAAATCCGATTGTTCCCGTTGCCATCTTCACCGATGGATCGATTGTGCGGGGCAAGTCGATCCAAGTCACTCGCAATCCAGAAACGATTGCCGGGCAGTCGGTCACCCCGGTCGCTCAGCGAACTCCCGGAATCAAGGCCGAATACTTTGCCGGCAAGGGTGCGACTTCGATTGTTGCGTCCGATTTTTCTGGAACGCCGTCGCTCACAAAGACACACAAGTCGCTGTACATTGAAGACGGATCGAACGCCGAGGATCAGTTGGCCGTCAGTCAGATCGACAAACTGGCGATCCGATTCACCGGGCGATTCACCGTTTCTGCTGCGAATGCGGGTGAGACCTTGTTTTCACTGATCAAAACGAACGACTCGGCAAATCTCTCGATCGACGGGCGTTCCATCCTCACATGGAACAACCTGGATTACGGCTACTCGGCCGATTCCTCCGCTTCGCTGCATCTGGGTGCAGGAGAACACACATTTGAGTTGCTCGTCGCCAACACGGGCGAAGGAACTGATCCGGGATTCAATATCGACCTACGGATGCGCGGCGCGGATGGAGTGACTCGGGTCATGAACGATCAGATTGCGTATCTCGCAAACTCCACGGTCACCGTTCCTGAAGCCGATGTATTCAACGGCGTCACCACCGTTCTCGATGGCACGGGTGTCGTCGCCTTTGGCAATGCGCCACAAGGCAGCACCGCGCTGACCAAAACGTTGACCGTTAAGAACACCGGTGCCGCACCGCTGACGATGAGCGCGGCGACACTGACCGG
>JAYTWO010000548.1:0-5079 GCA_043743415.1 Planctomycetota bacterium | reverse complement strand
CAGCACTGTTTCGAGCAGGAACGCATCGTTCCAGGCGCAGCTGCGGCGTTTCATGACGGTGCTGATTTTGGCGGGATGTTGCTTGAGGAGGGACAGGCGGGGTGGCACCGGTTGGGTCGCTTTGGACCCTACCGGTGTGCGTAGCACAAGAGGTTGCATCACATACGATGCGTTGTCAAGATTACGCGGGGCCGCAGGGTGGCCCAGACGTGGCTTTGCACGTCTGGGTGACGGAGGAACAAGAGGGGTTGCAGGGCGAGCATACGCCACGTAACCTCTTGTTGTTGTTCACCCTCGGTCCCAGGCGACCGCCAGTGGCACCCGGCGTCTACGGCACTGGCATTGAGGATGCGGCCAGATCGGAATGAGTTCGCAATCCTGCATGAGGCTGACATGATCATTGTTCTGCTGGCTATTATTGCAAGTAGTCTGGGAGTGCTTCTCGCTGCTTTTCTCGCCATCGCTACTGATCATAAACCGAACGCAAGCATCACTGTCTGCATACCCATACTGGTGATCGGAATTCTATCGTGCCTGTTGATGACAACTCAGGGCAAGCCTTTGATCGAGTGGGTTCTCCCGCTTTCTGTCACACTTCTTGTGTCACGCATGCGTAGGTCGCTACGTACTGTCACTGTCGTCGCGGTGATTGAGACTGCGTTGGCTGCTGCGGGCGTGTTCTTTTTTCTGCAAGTTGTGGTTATCAATGATGATTATGTCGTTGTAAACGAAACAATATTGTCCAGAGACAAGAATCTTGACAATGTCAGGCTCTCTCTACTACAGAAACGAATTCGGTCAGAACTAAAACCAGGAGTCATTTATCCCCCGCAAGACATACGTGAGATGCTTCATACCGTCGATGCCAAGTGTTTTGCACATCGCGTGTACAGTCGCGAATGGCATTCTTCGTTCACCCGGTTCTCGAAGGTGCGATTGGAACACCGACAAATATGGTTTCTGGGTGGAACTGTCGACGGGGAAGGACGAGAGGTGATGCTCGAATACCGTTTGTGATTGTAGGGCGGGGTGAACCCATGAAGAACAGTGGAGGTCGAGCCGGGAAACGCCGGGTGCCACTGTCGACAGCAATCCTCGCCGCCGAATTCCCTCGTTACCAAGCTCCGGCTTGGTAACGCCCGTCTTCGAAGCTCTGCTTCGCCGAGCCACGCAGGACTCCCATCCAGCTTGCCAGAACGAGACCCAAAACACTGGCGGCCCCCAAGCGACCGCCAGTGGCACCCGGCGGATGTCTTTTTCGCTTTGAATTGGAATCCATGAGTATCCGCTTGAATGTCGGATGCTCTCCCGCTACGGTGGGTTGAGAAGTCGGCTCAACACGAGTCGGCTCAACACGGAGCTGCTCGATGGGCCGGGCTCTATTTTTTCTTCTCATCCACTGCCTCTGGGGCTGCAACGTTCAGCCGCCAGCCTCTTCGTTTCTCGCCACACCCAAAGAGCAAGCCGCAGCGATTGCCAAGGCGGCTGCCGCCAAGTCGGACGAATCGGGCAATCGCATTGCCGGTCAGGCGCTCTCGCGCTGGCACGATTTTGGTGTGGCGAAACCCTCGACGACGTTGTCGCATGAGTTCCTGATCGAGAACACCACTGCGACCGATTGGACGCTCGCCGGCGTGAAGACCGACTGCTCTTGCACGATCGCCACTCCCGATTGGAAGGTCATTCCCGCCGGGCAACGCAAGCCGGTCACTGTGGAACTCAAGACCGGAAGCGCCATCCGGTTTCAACCGGTGACACATACCGTCGAGGTCAGCTTTCGCGAACCGACCGTCACTCCCGCGCGCTTCACAGTCAACGCCCTCGTACGCGATGTCCTCTATATCACCCCCGAGCGCGTCGTCCTCGCCGATGTCGGCCAAGGGGCCACCGTGACCCGCTCGATCATCGTCTCGAACTTCGGATTCCAGCCGATCTCCCCGCCGGTCTTCAAAGCCAGCGTCCCGTGGATCACAGCTGCGGCACCGGTCGTGGAGTCCGTCACCGACCGCATGCCGTCGTCTCCGTCGCAGCGGTTCCGGTATGACATCCAGTTGGAAGCGAAGTCGCTGGCCCTGGGGCACCATGAAGCACAGATCATGTTTGAATCGGGCACTGAATCGAAGCCTCCGCCTGTGGCGGTCGTGGTCGACATCCGCCAGTCGATCGCCGCCATCCCCAGCCGCGCTTTCTTCGGAAGGATCGCCCCGGGCAGTCGCGGAACGCTGACGATTGTGATCCGCTCGCCCGAGAATTCTTCGCTCAATGTGCCCGCGATCCAGATCGAGACTGACCTCAAGGATCAACTCACCTGGAAGATCGAGAAGCAATCCGCGAACACCGCGAAGCTGAACCTGACTCTCCAACCGACAGTGACCGAGGGTCTGGTCCACGGCGAGTTCGCCATCGTCTACCAAGACTCCCGCATCCTCGTCCCCGTCGACACACTGGTCACCCCGTAACGTCGTCGAGCCGTCACGCCGTAGCAGAAGTCGTAAGACTTCTGCCGTCCCGTTCAATCCCCCGCTCCGCCCAGCCTTCGCGTCGAGGCTCAGCGGTGACCCACAAACGACGCTATCATTCACTTGCCCCTTGCCCCTTGCCCCTTGTCCCATGCCTTCCGCCCTCCCACTCCTGTTCCTCACCGCGCTGCTCGCCGCTGATCCCGCGCCCGAGGGGGACACCGTCTGCGGACCCCGCTGTGTCCAGGCCCTCCTCCGCAGCTACGGCCACGATGCGGAACTGATCGATCTCGTGCGAGAACTCCACACGGACGGAGTGGAGCAAGGCACCACACTGGGCCAGATGCGAGACGCCCTCCGCCAGCGCGGCCTGCACGCCGAGGTCGTCCACCTCCCCGCGGGTGCCACTCTCACCTGGCCCGAACCCGCGATTTTGCATCTCAAACCGCTACTCCCCCAGGCGAGCGGGGCGGCGTCAGCCCCCCGAGTCCCCACGTCAACCATGGGCCACTTTATCATTCATCTCGGTGACGACCACGGCACCTCGACAATCCACGACCCCTTGACCGGCACGCTGCACGGCCCGCGCGAGGAACTCCAACAACAAATGTCCGGCGACCTCCTGCTCGTCTCACAACACCCGATTTCCCCGTCCACCGAATTCGCCGTCGCCGCCTCGAACCCGTGGCAACCAACCGCCCTCACCCTCTGTGCCCTAGGAGCCGCCGTGGCCCTCTGGCATTCCCGCCTGTCCCTGTTCCGGAGTCTAAGAACATGTCTCGAATCTGCCTGATGGTAGTCTTGGCCCTTGTTGTATGTGTTCAGTTTGACACGCGGGGTCTTTCTATAAGCAACTCGACGACCCAGGCAGCGGCTCAGGCGCGAGGGGGAAGTTGCGCATTCGTCTCTATTGGAGGAATGTGTCTCGATCCCAGCGCAACAAACGCCAAGTATTGCTCAGAACTCGAGTGTTTTCACCAAGTTGGGACATTTCCATTAATAGGGTACGTGGATCGCTGGGCTTGCTTGAAGACAGATAACAAACATCAGAATCTCTACTACTGGTTAACATGCTACACAGTGACTGATCCACTGTTTGGAATGACCCATTTCCCCTACTCTTACTGTGAAGAGTTACTGATTGACGAGGACGGACTTCATGAATATTACCAGACCGGTCACTGTTACCGGATGTTCTACTGCAATACGAGTCCATGTAGCGGAGACTTCAGCAGTTCCGTTCGATATTGCGAGTGGGATGGACTAAAAGAGGAAGAAGAACTATTTGCAGGACGCATGAATCTGGAGCCATTCTATTTTCAGGAAGCACTTGGCGGAGAGTGCGACATCTATCCCCAACTGGCATCACTGAAACTCAAGAAAGTGCCACTTGCGTCTGTACTGCCATCGTTCAAGTGACAGGCTTTTGTGTCTTGTGTGTACTGTTGCATTTTCTCGGAGACCGGTTCATGTCACGATCGCGAGTCCTCATATGCTTCCTGCTTGTAGCGATCAACACGACAATTTGGGGACAAGAAAGAGGTTCCATTGATGATCTCGATCAGTGGAAGTATTGCGTTTCTGGCATGCGAGCAAACCGAGGAAGACTTCGGACTGGTCGCGTTTTAATGCTAGGAGAACACACGCTGCCGTCAAATAGAGTCGAAGGTCTTCAAGTTCCCTTTCGGTATGAGATAATTTTCGATCACAATGCAGCTTCGTATCGGTATTCCCAAAGGGACTATCGAATCAGGGGTGTCTCTGAGTACTCAGAGAAACAGAAAGAAGAGTTATTCTCCAATAGTTCTGTATTGCACGGAAGGACGGCAGATGGAATTGAGTGGGTCACCGAGGAGGTGGGAGGGACGATCGTTCATACGACTGACTACGACCTGTATCAGGATATTCACAATAAACACATTGACAAGATGAGTCCGGGGTTGGCTGTGAATCGTGGTTTTATCGAGTGGGATCTTCGATGCATGGGGCTACTCGACATGCCAGCGATTCATAGAAAGCATACGTATGAATCAGTTCTTGATGGTATATACGAAGGACCGAGAATTATCTCAATGAACACTGACTCAAGTAGAATCACTCGAGTTGTAATCGGCAGGGAAGAGTTGGAATGGGAGTTGTGGATCGACGAGAAATCGGGGATGTCACCGATTCGGATGATCCATCGAGACGGAACTATGACCGAGAAAACTGGTTGCCATGTTGGATGGAAGGAGATCAATGAAGTCTGGGTTCCCGTGTCTGTGAGTATTTGGGGGAAAACAAGTCGCGGAACTCGTGAAGCTTTCGACCTGACTATGGATTGGAGTAATGTCAACGCACCGGTCGATTCGAAAATGTTTACCACTTCAGGTGTTAGCAGTCACGACAGTGCATTGATTGTGGACATGAGACTAGGGCCGACTGTGGTTGAGAGAGTAAACATACTGCCGCTGCGCGTCGCCACTCCAAAGGCGGTCCGACCCAAGCCCCCATCGTGGTTGGGGTGGATCGTGCTGGGCCATCTGATCGCTGGCGGCGTCTTCGCGTGGTGGTACTATCGCCGCAAGTCCCGGCGGCAGTCCCGGTAGGTCAGGCTGTGCCTGATCGATCAGGCACAGCC